>DATNJE010000355.1:0-11269 GCA_035604095.1 Terriglobales bacterium | reverse complement strand
CATGGGGGCGAGGCCGAGCGAGGGCTCGTCGAGCAGCATGATCTTGGGCCGGGCCATCAAGCCGCGGCTGATGGCCAGCATCTGCTGCTCGCCGCCGGAGAGATACCCTGCCAACTGGCTGCGCCGCTCCTTGAGGCGGGGGAAGTAATCGAACACCAGGCCGTGATCGCGCTTGACGCCGGCCGCGTCCTTGCGGGTGTAGGCGCCCATGAGGATGTTCTCGTCCACGGTGAGGTCCTCAAAGACGCGGCGGCCTTCCATTACCTGGAAGATACCGCGCCGCACGATCTCCTCCGGCTCCAGCCGGTCGATGCGCGTGCCCAGCAGCCGTATGTCGCCGTCGGTGACTTCTCCCTCTTCCGATTTCAGCAGGCCCGAGATGGCTTTCAGCGTGGTGCTCTTGCCGGCGCCATTCGGGCCCAGCAGGGCGACGATCTGCCCTTCCCGCACCTGCAGGGACATGCCCTTGAGCACGAGAATGGCGTCGTTATAGATGACCTCGATGTTATGAACTTGCAGCACACCGCCTCGCCCGCGCGCCGCCTACATGCCGAGCCACTCCGGTTTCCGGCCCACGTCGTAGTCCTTGATCTTGACCAGCGTACCGTTCTTGATCTCGTAGATCGGCGTGGTGGTGCAGGCCCGATGGTCGCCGGCGGTGTAGGTCACGTTGCAAGCGAGCCCGCCCATATCGAAGTTGCTCAGCGTCTCGAATGCCTTCTTGATGCCCTCGCCGTTGAGCTGTCCGGCTTTGTCGGCGCGCTTGAGGCCTTCGGTGATTACCAGGGTCGAAGCCCATCCGCGGACGTACACGGCATCGCGCGGCGGCGAAGAGATGTCCTTACCTTTGTTGAAATCCAGGATTTTCTGCATGCCCGAAACCTTGGTGCCGTAGGGCGGATGCGGCATCACTCCGGTGACGCCTTCGGCGTTGTTCTTGGCCACTCCGACGAGAGCCTCGCTGAAGCCATAAGGATTGGAGCCGAACTTCGTCTTAAGGCCGAGCTTCTGCGCGTCCTTGAGGATGATGGAGACGCCGGTCGTGGTCACGTTGATGTAGGCGTAATCAGCGCCGGCCTTCTGCATGGTCAGCAGTTGGCTGGTGGCATCCTGGAAGGCGCCGGGCAGCACGCCTTCATAGACCCAGTCGATGCCGATCTCCTTGGCGAATTCCTTGCCGGCATTCATGGGAGCGCGGCCATAGGCGTTGTCGCCGAACAGGGCCGCCACTTTCGGGTTGCGCGACTTGTCCTTCCAGTCATCCTTCACCCACTTCAGCCATGCGCGCAGTTGGTCGGAGTAGGTGGGCGCCACGAAGAAGTTGTAAGGGTTCTTGGTGGGATCGGAGACGGGAGCGGCGAACGAGGCGGAGACGTAGGGAATCTTGTCCGCGGCGGCTTGCCCACGCAGGGCTTCGGTATCGCCCGTGCCCCAGCCGGCGATCATCACCACCTTGTCGTCGTTGACCATGCGCTTGTAGGCGGCGATTGCCTCCGGGATCTTGTATCCGTAGTCCACATCCACCAGTTTGAAGCGCTTGCCGTTGACTCCACCGTGCGCATTCACCCACTCCACTGCATCGCGCACGCCCTGGGCGTAGGACTTGCCCACGTCAGAGGTGATGCCGGTCAGGTCAAAGATGCCGCCGACCTTCACCTCGGGGCCGGTGGCCTGTTGAGCGTTCAAGGAAATGGCGGCCAGGAGCAGCAGGCCACCCATGAGAACAATCCATTTGCGGAGGGAAATGCCGTACGCCATACACTTTTCTCCCTGGTAGTTATTCTGAAGTTAATGGGACTTTATCATCGGAGGCGGAGTGTACCAATTGACCCACCGAGGCGCAAGGACATGCGTCATGCCCTAATCCCCTTTGTTTGCGGTCCCTGCATCGCGATCCGCCAACATCTTCATGAGGTCCTGATACGTCTTGGGCATGGTCACCGTATCGCGCATGGCGACGGTGATCGGGTAACGGGTGCCACCCTTGTGGGTGCCTTCCAGACCCTCGATGATCTCGTGCGCATACCCCCAGGGGAAGGCGAAAGCCATCTCGTTATCTTGCGCCATGCCGAAGACACGATCGCCGGTACAGGGGAGAATGACCTTGGGCTCGTTGGTGGTCAGGGTCTGGATGACGATCTCGGCGCAATCCAGGCGTCCGCCGGCGGTCGAGACCACGCGCCCGCCACGCTTGTAGAGCGAAGCGTGGACCAGCCGCAGCACCTGCGCGCTGTTGGCGTATACGGCGATAACGTGCGGTTCGAAGGTGGCCCGGTTCAGCGGCGCAACGCAGACGTAATCGTACGTGCCGGGCTCGAATTTCCAGGCACTGGCTTCCAGGTTGGTGGCCGCTGCCTCGTCCTTGCAGTACATTCCGACGGAAGCAAAGCCCTTCAGGTATTCGTCGTTGGGAGCGTGGAAGCCGAACGCGATGGCGGCAAGTGGGCAGATGACGTCGTCCCTGCCCACGGCTATGCCCCATCCGTAGCGGCGCGCCACGCCGATCGACTGGCACACGATCCATTGCTCGCCCATCGCCTTACTCGGCACCTTCACCCCGTCGGGAACTGCTTCCCCCGGCTTTAGCATACGGATGGCTAGGGGAAAAGTATCCGGGCGCACGTAGCGCGCCAGCGCCTCGTCGAGTACCCGCAAGGTTGCAGCGAAGTCTTCCGGCATAGGAGAGTCTCCCGGCGGGCCCACCTCGCCCGCAGCAGATGAACGCAACAGCCTAGCAGAACGGCCGCGAGGCCGTCAGAGCCCGATCACTCCGTAGCGGATCACTAGGAAGGACGTAACCGCCACCACGATCCACAGCAGCACGCCTTGCAGCAGCGGACGCGGGCCCACCGTTTTCAGCGTGCTGCGTGAGACGTCGCTGCCGATCAGGAAGAGTGTCGCCGTCAGGCCCACGATCCCCAAGCGGTAGAGGCCGTGAAACATCGCCGCTCTGGCAGGCAGGATAGAGCTGGCCACCGCCGCCAGCACGAACAGCGCGATGAACCACGGCCAATGGATGCGCGCTCGGCTGCGCTTCACCGCTGCCGTGGCCACGCACATGGGGACGATCCACAGGGCGCGCGCCAGCTTCACCGTGGTGCCCACGGCGAGAGCCTCCGCTCCGTACTTGGCAGCCGCGCCCACGACCGAGCTGGTGTCGTGGATGGCCAGCGCCGACCACAAACCGAATTGCGTCTGCGAGAGATGCAGCGCACCGCCGATCCAGGGGAACGTGAGCAAGGCCACCGAATTGAGGATGAACACCGTGCCCAGCGCCACCGACATCTCTTCTTCATTGGCGCCGGCCACCGGCCCGACCGCGGCGATGGCGCTGCCGCCGCAGATGGCGGTGCCGGTCGCGATCAGGAATCCCGCCGTCGGTTTCACTTTGAGGGCGCGGGCCAGGAGCGTTCCAACGCTCAGCGCGAACGCGATCCCAAGGGCGGTGTAAACGAATCCACTACGCCCGGCCTTGAGCACCTGGTGCAGATTCATGCCGAATCCCAGGCCGACGACCGAGGCTTGCAGCAACGCGGTGGTGATGCGCTTGGTGGCGTGGCTGAACGGATTGGTGAAGGTGAGTCCGAGCGCGAGTCCAAGCGCCAGCGCCAGCGGCGGCGATGCCCAGGGACTCAGCGAAAAAAGCAGCCCGGCAAGGAACAGGATTCTCGGAAAGGTTGGGCTTCCGACGGAGAGAACTCGGGAGGGCATTTTCTCAGCGGTTGGAAGTATACAGGTGGGAGACGCAGCATGCTGCGTCTCCACACAATCGCTACTTACCGGGTCTCTGCCGGAGCGGTGTCGCTCCCGATCATGTCGCCGGAGACGATGAGTTCCACGCGCCGATTCTGCTGGCGCCCGGCGGAAGTGGAGTTATCGGCGACGGGCTGCAACTTGCCTAACCCTCGTGCCGCGATCGCACTCGCCGGGATGCCCTGCTGCACCAGATACTGCTGGACGGCAGCCGCGCGCTTCTCCGATAGATTCTGGTTGTAGGCATCGCTGCCAATGGCGTCGGTGTGGCCCTCCACCTCCAGGTGCAGGTCGGGATAGGCAAGCAGGATGCCGGTGATCTTGGCCAGGCGCTCCCGCGCCACCGGGCGCAGGCCGAACTTCGCCGACTCGAACAGCACATCGGACATGTTGACCACCAGCCCGCGCGCGGTGTCGCGCGTCTCCAGGATGGCGTTCAACTGGCGCAGCAGCCGGGCGCGCATCGCCGCCCTTTCGGCTTCCGCCTTCTGCCGCATCTGCTCCGCCTGCTCCGCCGCCAGGTGAGCCTTCTCCGCTTCCGCCTGCGCCAGTTGCTGCTGTTCCTGCGCGGCGGCGCGCGCGACTTCAGCCTCCTGCTTGGCGCGCTCGGCCTCGGCGCGGGCGCGGTCCGCTTCCGCCCTGGCCTGCTCGGCGCGGATGCGCTCGGCTTCCGCCTGGGCGCGGCGATTGGCTTCCGCCTCGGCTTGCGCCTTGGCTTGGGCCTCGCGGTCCGCGGCTTCCTGCCGCTCCTGCGCGATGCGCAGTTCCTCCTGGCGTTTGAGGGAGATCACGCGCGCGTCTTCCGCGGTCTGAGCGGCGTTGCGCGCCAGCGTGCCGATGGGCGTCTTGCCCTGCTTGCGGAGATAGGAATCCTCGGCCTGTTGCAGCAGCTCCTGAGCTTTCTGGAAGCTGGGCGCGGCATACTGGTCGGCGTGCGCGGCGGTGGCGATGCGAACGGCGTTGCGGGCTTCGAACAGTTCGATGGGCGTCTTGGAGTCGATTCCGTAGATCGCGCCTTGGATGGGCTCGACCGAAGAGGCGTACGTCCCCTTGGCCAGCAGCTCGTAGCGGGCGTTGATGGCTTCTTCCATGCCCCTCGTGTCGGAACGGATGATGTTCTCGGCCACCACCACGTCGCTGGGCTGGGTGACGGCGAAATACGGCTCCGCAGTGACGATCAATCCGAAGGCCTGCAACTCCGTGGTGACCTTCAAGCTGCCGTTGCCGTTCTTCAGCAGGACTTCGCCCAGGTTGCTGGCCCGACCCTCCGGCGTAATCGCCCACAGCACATACGTGAGGTATTCGAGGCCGAACTTGTTGGCGGGCAGCAGGTTTTCGAGCTTGGCGTCGATGTCGAGGCGCCCGGACTTGCTGTCCACCTTGGCGCGGCCGGTGATCTCGGGCATCTGGTCGGTGCCCTTGAAGTCCACCGTGGTCGAGCCGCCGCGGTGCCGATAGTTGACCGCCTTAGTTGTGCGCGACACCACGGTGACGCGCATGGTGGGCGCCTGGTCCAGGTCAGCCTGGTCGGGCGGCTGCGCCTGCGTCTGTGCCAGCACCGACAACGGCAGGGACAGCAGTGCTACCATCGCAATAATCAGGACACGAAGTCTCTTCGGCATCGATATACCTCGGGGCGGATTCCACTCGGCAATAGGCAAGAGAATACCGCAATGCAAGCTGCTCCGGAGACGGCACCGCACTTCCGTAACCGTTTACAAACGGGGAACGCCACTGTTCTTAGGCCGGCAGCGTTGGGAGAACTCAACGATCAGGTCGGCAAGGGCGGAGGCGCCGCGCTTGCCCAGCACCAGGGTGTAATGGGTCGTGCCTTGTATGGTCTGCACCTCCAGGCCGGGAAAGCAGCGCCGGATCTCGGCCATCGCTGGCTCCGGGTAGAGCGGCGGCTGTCCGGGGAGAAAGCCGGCTTCAGCACGCAGCATGACTACGGGCACACGGATGGCTTCGAGCCGGTCGGTGATCTCTTTGGTTTTCAGTCCTTCGGCGAGGTCCACGCGTACACCCTGGTCCGACGCTTTGGGCTGCAGGCGAGGAGGCTCGCCGCCGAGTTCGTAGTCGAGGAATGCCTCGATCCACGGGCTCCAATCTTCCGGCGGAAACTGCGGCTGGCTGCGCCAGAAGTCGCGGTAGACCTGGCGTGAAGCATACGTTTGTCGAAGCTGCGCGATACGCTTCGCGAGCCCGAACTCGAAGGCCTGGCTTGCAGCCTCGGTCATGGGAAGAGCGAATCCGCCGTCGACCAGGATCAACCCGGCGACCAGTTCCGGTTCGCTCGCCGCCAGCGCCGCCGCGATGAACGCTCCCATCGAATGGCCCACGATCACGCTCGGTCCCAGAGCAAGGGCGCGCATGGCCCGGGCCACGTCGCGAGCGTGCTGCGCCATGCCGTAAGGACCGTCCGGCTTGCCGGAATCGCCGCGGCCCCGCAGGTCGGGAGCGAACAGCGGTCGCCGTCCGGCCAGACGCTCGGCCACACCCGTGAACGTGACGTAGGTGGCGGTAAGCCCGTGCAGCGCCACCACCGGCGCGCTCCGGCCCGGCCAATATCCGAAGGCGAGTTCGACGCCGTCTCCCGGAACGCGCCCGCGCGCTTCCCGGGTAATGGTGAGAGCCGCCTGCTGCCGCGTCACAGTAGCCATTGCGTGGGCCTCCAAGCGAGCCAGTGTCTATCACGCCCTTCGCCAACACAAGCGTCTTCCGTCAGGCGGGGCTTGAGCGCCGGATGCGGCGCGACTATCATGCGCGGGTTCTTTAATCACCACTACATGTGATTCCAGTCACCGAACCTGTTGTCAAACGGATGTGAAATGTGGGGCACGGTCTCTGGTTCGCAGCCTCCTGCTGGCACCGCCGGGTAGTCACTCCTGTGCCGGACCAGATTCGCCCCTCGGAGGCCGACATGAGTCACGAAAACGGAAAGGGAGCCAACCTCGGTCGCGCCAGCCTGAACATCGGCAGCCTGCTGCCGCGGCACGCGCGCTATCGCGGCGATCATCCGGCGCTGGTGGCGAGCGGGCGCACGCTTACCTATCGTGAGCTCAACTCCTACGTCAACCGGCTGGCCAACGCGCTGCTGGGGGCGGGACTGAAGAAAGGCGATAAGTTCGCGACCGTCCTGCCCAACTGCCTGGAGCTGATGGCCTGTTATTGGGCGGCGGCCAAGACCGGGCTGGTGATCGTCCCCTTGAGCACGCTGCTGCAGCCGAACGGCTTGAAGACGCTGTTGCAGGATTCCGATACCCGCCTGGTACTGGGCGATCCCGGCTTCGCGGAAGCCTTTGGCCGCATCCGCCACGAGCTGCCGCAGATCGAGACGGCGGTGCTGGTGGGCGACGCGCCGTCGTTCGGCATGGTGCCGTTCGAGCGCTTCGTGGGCGAGGCCTCCGCCGCCGAGCCGCCCGATCCACAGATCACCGGCGACGACGTCTTCAACATCATGTATTCCTCGGGCACCACCGGCCTGCCCAAGGGCATCGTGCACACCCACTTCGTGCGCGCCATGTACTGCACGCTGTTCGCCCAGGCCTGGCGGATGACGCCGGAGAGCGTGGCACTGCACGCCGGCGCCATCGTCTTCAACGGCGCCATGCTGGACCTGATGCCGTGGATGTTCGTGGGCGGCACCTACATTCTGCACGAGAGCTTCAAGGCCGAGCGGGTGATCGAAGATATCGCGCGTTACAAGGTCACGCACGTGGTGATGGTGCCGGCGCAGATCATCGCCATCCTGCACAGTCCCGCCTACGACCCGCAAAAGCTGATGAGCCTGGAGATGATCCACAACGTGGGCGCGCCCCTGCACGTGGAACACAAGAAGATCCTGAATGACACGCTGCCCGGGCGCTTTTACGAACTGTACGGCCTGACGGAAGGCTTCATCACCATCCTGGACAAGAACGACTCGGTGCGGAAACTGGGCTCCGTAGGCTGCCCGCCGCCATTCTTCGAGATCAAGATCCTGGGGGCGGACGGCAGCGAGTGCGCCCCCGGCCAAGTGGGGGAGATCTGCGGGTGCGGGCCCATCCTGATGCCCGGCTACTACAAGCAGCCGGAGCTGACGGACAAGGCCATCGTCGATGGTCTGCTGCACACCGGCGACGCCGGCTACCTCGATGAGGATGGCTATCTGTTCCTCGTCGATCGTATCAAGGACATGATCATCTCCGGCGGGGTGAACGTGTATCCGCGCGACATCGAGGAGGTCATCATCCAACACCCGGCAGTGCGGGAAACGGCGGTGTTCGGCGCCCCGGATGAACGGTGGGGCGAAGTGCCCATCGCGGCCGTGGTACCGAAAGCGGGCGCCACTATCGATCGCCAGGAACTCATCGCCTGGACCAACGCCCGCGTGGATGCCAAGTTCCAGCGCATCCAGGACGTGGTGATCTACGACGAGTTTCCGCGCAACGTTGCCGGCAAGACGCTGAAGCGCGAGATGCGGGCCGCGTTCGCGGCCAGCCACCGCGCCGCAGTGTGACCAGGAATCGGGCCCCAGGAATGTATTCATAACTTCATAGCCTTGGTAGGAGGATTCCATGCCACAGCAAGCCCTCAAACCCGGCGTGCAGCCCGCCGTCGCGGAACCCGCGCCGCCCCCGCTCACGCCACCGCAGCCTCCGGTCAAGAAGGCGGCGGGTCCGGCGCTCGTCGACACTGTCGTCGATCGCGAAGAAGTACTCCAACTCCAACAGCAGGCCCTCACCCGGCCGGCCGCTGAACCCAAGCCACAGATCACCACGGTGGCACTCGCCAGCCTGATCGGCACGTCCATCGAATGGTATGACTATTTCTTATACGGCACCGCTGCGGCACTGGTCTTCAACAAGCTCTTCTTCCCCAAGTTCGATCCCCTGGTGGGGACACTCCTGGCTCTCTCTACCTTCACCATCGGCTTCATCGCCCGCCCCTTTGGCGGGCTCGTTTTCGGCCACTTCGGCGACCGCATCGGCCGTAAACAGATGCTCTACATCACGCTGCTGTTCATGGGAATTTCTTCGACCATCATCGGCGTGCTGCCCACTTATGCCGCGATCGGAGTCTGGGCTCCCATCCTGCTGGTGCTGATGCGCATTTGCCAGGGCATTGGGCTGGGAGGAGAGTGGGGTGGCGCGGTGCTGATGGCGGTCGAGCACGCCCCGGCAAAACGCCGCGGCTTCTATGGCGCCTTCCCGCAGACCGGCGCCATGGTGGGCGGACTGCTCTCGACGGTGGCGTTCTTGCTCGTCGCACGGCTGAAAGAGCCCGCCCTGCTGGCCTGGGGCTGGCGCCTGCCCTTCCTGTTCAGCATCGTTCTGGTGGTAGTCGGTATCTGGATCCGAATGAAGATTGCCGAATCGCCGGCCTTCCTGAAGATCAAGGACCAGAAGACCGAGGCCAAGATGCCGATCCTTGAAGCCATCACCAAACACCCCAAGAACCTGCTGGTGGCCATGGGCATGCGCTTCGCCGAGAACGGCCTGTACTACATCATCACCGTGTTCTCGCTGACCTACTGCATCACGGTGCTGAAGCTTCCCAAAGCCGCGTTCCTGCCCGGTCTCATCATCAATTACTGCATCGGATTCTTCGCCATGCTGATGTACGGCCACATTTCCGACAAGATCGGACGGCGCGCGGTGTACATGTGGGGAGCTGCCGTGTGCGGGGTGCTGGCCTTCCCGTTCTTCTGGATGATGGGCAAGGCTCCGCAAAACGTGATGTGGGGCTGGCTGGCCATCATCTTGATGGCGCAACTCGGTCACTCAGCCATGTACGGACCGCAGGCCAGTTTCTTCGCCGAGCTGTTCCCGGCGAGGGTCCGCTACAGCGGCGCGTCGCTGGGCTACCAACTCGCCTCCATCTTCGCCGGCGGGATGGCCCCATTAGTAGCCACCGCGCTGCTCGCCAAGGCCCACAACAAGACTTGGCCGGTCTCGCTCTACATGCTGTCGTTCGTGGTCATTACTATCATCGCGGTGATCTTCGCGGAGGAGACGTACAAGAAAACGGAGATGTGAGCGCCGGGCTTTCGGAAGTCCAGCGAAGACCTGCTGCTTGCCAAAACGGCGGCGCGAGTTCAACGATGAACTCGTACCGCCGTTTGTTGTTTCCTGAGACCTACTCCGAGCGCGGGCCCAGCCAGCCGTTAATGTGCGGCCAGGTCACCTTGGCGGCCCCGCTTCCCGACATGATCCCGATGTGCCCACCGGGGATGCTGAATAGTTCCTTGTCCTTGCTGCTCACTCGGCCCATGATCGCGCGCGACTGGCAGGGCGGGGTGATGTGGTCACCTTCAGCAATCACCGTAAGCAGGTTCGCCCGGATCTTGCCCACATCCACCCGCTCGCCGCGGAGCATCCACTCGCCCTTCATCAAGCGGTCGTTGCGATACAGATCGACCACCAGTTGCCGGAACGTCGCCCCCGCCATGGGAATGTTGTCGGTCACCCAGGTGTTCATGGCGTGCCAGGCATCGACCACCTTGGGATCGTCCAGGTTGTCCCACAGGCGCAGGAAATTGCCCACATAATTCTCCACCGGCTTCAGGGCCTTGGCCCCGTAGTCGATAAACTCCGCCGGCATGTTGCCGAAGGTCTGCAGCACTTTGTCCACGTCGAAATTGGGTTCGGCGGTCCAGCGGGCGAAGGTGATGGTTTCCTTGTCGGAGAAGTCCAAAGGCGCGGTCAGCAGGATCAGATTGCGCAAGCCGTCATCCGGCCGCAGGGCCGCGTAACTGGTAGCGATGATCGCCCCGATGCACCAGCCCAGCATGCTGAATTCGTCCACCTTGGAGACGGCTTTCAGCTTGCGGATCGCACGCGGCAAATACTCCAGCGTGTAATCGCCAAAATCCATGTTCTTGTCTTCCGGTCCGGGACATCCCCAATCCAGCAGATAGACGTCATAGCCCTTCTTGAGCATGTACTCGACGTAGCTGTGGCCCGGCCGCAGGTCGATGATGTAAGGCCGATTCATCACCGCGAACACCAACAGCAGCGGTACGGGATGGCGCTGCTCCTCCGGCACCATGGGCGCGTAGCGGTAGAGCTTGGCCTTGTTCAACGCCCACACCATTTGCTTGGGGCTTTGGGCGATGGGCGCCTTCGAGGTCAAAACCTTGTTGAGGGTAGTGAGTCGTTGCATGTTGGCGATGGGATCGATAACCGAAGCGTCTGCCATGGCTACTTCGTCCTTTTCCGGCGGCTATCCCGGGGTCCCCGGCGAACCCGGTTTTGGTTCGCTGGGGTGGTGGGAGGAGCAACCGCTGGGCGGCGGGCCGCCGTCGCCGGTTTAGAGAAAATTCCTTCGATCCGGTCCAGCTTGGCATCCAGGTCGTCCAGACGCATCTCCACGTTAGTCAGCCGTTCCGCCAGTCCGATGAAGTCCACCCGGCTGGGCATGCTGAGCTGCTGCAGCGCCTGCAGCATGGCTTTCTCCACCGCGTCGCGGAAGGGCGAGGAGACCGCCAGGTACGCATCCATCATGCTGCCGGTCGCCTTGGCGTAGGCTTCGGTAT
>DATNJE010000354.1:0-23050 GCA_035604095.1 Terriglobales bacterium | reverse complement strand
GACTTCCTGCCGGCCATCCTGGAGCAGAGTCCGGCGTCGTCCTCCGGGTATTTGACCTTGGCCGACTACTACGCCGGCGCCGGCGATACCGAGCGTGCCATCGCGGACTACAACCACGCGCTCGAACTTTCTCCCAACCGTTCCGATGTCTATGACAGTCTGGCAGTCGCTTATTACAAGCGCGGCGATCGTGCTGCCGCCGTCGCCCAGTGGAAGCAGGCATTGGCTGTGCTCTCCAAGCAGCTCAACAGCGCACGTGTCCCGGAGAGTTTCTGGACGGACTTCGGGCGCACTTGCGATCAGCTCCGCACCCGGCATCTCTATTCCGGGCTCAAGCCCGATGCCGACGCCATCGTTCGAACTTACCTCCGCCACAATGGTAACTACCGCTCCAACGCCGTGTTGCAGCCCGCCTACGCAGCGGTCGGCGATCCCGCGTCCGCCACCGCGTGGCTGTTGGATGTCTCCTCCGCTGCGCAAGACCCCACGCAGATTCTGGCCGATGTCGTCGACGCCTCCTGGATTCCACTTGCCCAACGGGCACCGATCTATCAGCGCATTCTCGAATCCAAGCAGGATGCGCTGGGCAAGCTTGCTGGCTTCGAGCGTGAGAACGCGCAGCAGTATCTCGGCTCCTGGCAAGTGCGTTGGATCAGCTACCTCGTGCGCACGAGGCAGTATGCGCATGCGGCTGATGCCATCGCCGCCTTGTCCAAAGAAACCCGCGCAGCGCAGGCGGCCGCTCTCGTCCCGCTGGATCTGCAGGTGGCGGCGCAGCTTGGAACTCTGGACTCCAGGATCGCCGCGTATCGCGCCGAGCCGCAGAACGTCCCGGCTTCGGACCAGCTCCGCACCGCGGCTCGCCAGTTGTTCGAGGCCGGAGACAAGCAGTCGGCACGCAAGATCCTCGAATTCGTGTTTGCCCGCGAAATCGATGAGCACCAGCTCAACGCCGCCAACTTCCTCGGCCTCGCCGAGATTCGCCTCGCTTCGGGGGATACTCCCGGAGCGCTTGATCTGCTCCGCCGCTTGGTGGTGGTCGTCGGAAACCCCTTGGAGAATCTCGATCCGGCTGCGGCGCTGCTGGAGAAAGCCGGCCACAATGCGGAAGCCATCGAGTTTCTCGATCAACTCGTGAAGTCGGCGCCGTGGGATGCTTCCTATCGCCTGCGACTGGCCAAGGCCCGGCTTGCCGTCGGACAGGATGCTCCTGCGGGACAGGATGCACTGGGCTCGGTCGCTGCAGGGGCGAGCGTGCGGTACGATCTCCGCATCAAGGCAGCTTTGGCGATTGCTGGGCGGTCGCGCTCCGATCTCGGAAGCGCTGAACTGAACCTGCTCGCAGCAAACCCGGGTGCCATCTCCCCAACCGCTGCCGACAAGTTCTACTTCTACGAAGCCCGCATCAAGGCTGCACAAAACGCCGCCGATTCGCAAACGAAGCTTCAACTGCTGAGCCACTGCGTCATCGATTTCCCACGGCGAGACGAAGCTCGCATCCCGCTGTTCGAGGCTGCGGCGAGTCTGCGGTCCAATGAATTCGCCCTCGGAGTTCTCGAACCGCTGCTGCACGCGCAATTCCTGGGTGGCACGGCTCCCTCAGATGCCTATTCCGAAGAGGAGCAGATCATCAGTTCCGACAACAACGAAGAAAATGAAAGCCAGGACACGAACACCCCTGTTACGCCGTCGTCCAGGTTTTCGCGCGCCCAACAGGCACAGGTGGCGCAGATGATTGGTGAAACCATGGCGCGCCTCAATCGGTTGTCAGAGGCTGTTTCGTATTTCGAAATCGCGCGCCGTTCCCAGAGTTCACCGGCAGCCCGCAAGGATCTGGCGCGCAGAATTGCGGATCTCAAGGCCGCGCTGCGAATCGAACAGCAGAATGCCGCTCGTCAGCCGCTGCTGCATGAAGCGCTGGAGCAGGATCGCATCATTCGGCCACGGCTGCTGGCGAGGGCCGCTCCCGCGCCCAAAGCCGCAACCGCGAAAGCAGGCAAGCCATGAAACCCATCGCCATCTTCTTTTTGAGTGCCCTCGTGTGCGCTGGAATCGGCTGGGCGGCTTACCAGGCCACGGCGCCGTCCGGGCCGCCACTCTCGAAGTATGTTCCGGCTGGCCCGCTCCTTTATTTGGAGGCCAAGGACTTTTCTGGATTGCTCGCGGACTGGAACTCCGCTCCGCAGAAGGAGCAATGGATCGAGAGCAGCAACTACCAAGTCTTCTCCCGTTCGCGCCTCTTCCTGCGTCTCCACGGCGCCGGCGATCAATTCGCCACCGCGGCCGGGCTCCCACCCGACATGAGCTTCCTTTCCCAGATCGCCGGAACGCGCAGCGTTCTTGCTCTGTATGACATCGGCAACCTGCAGTTCCTCTACATCACTTACCTGCCGTCCGCCAAGTCCATGCAGACGGCGCTCTGGCAAACCCGCGCCCAGTTCGAGCCGCGCAGCGCCGGCGGCGTTGACTTCTACCTGCGCCGCGATCCCGAGTCGCACAAGGAAGTCGCCTTCGCAGTTTCCGGCGACTACCTGCTGCTGGCAACCCGCGAAGATCTGCTGGCAGGCGCGCTGCAATTGATGTCCGGCAGCCAGAACCGCGCGGTCGAGACCGAACCGTGGTGGTCGCAATCGGTCGCCGCTGCCGGAGCGGCGGGCGATTTGCGCATGGTGTTGAACCTCGAGAAGATTGTTCCCAGCCCGTACTTCCGCACTTATTGGGTGCAACAAAACATCACGGACCTGACGCAATACTCTGCGGCGGTTTCCGATTTGTTCCGTTCCAACCGGGAATACCGCGAAGAGCGCGTCTTGATACCAAAGGCTCCGCCGGCGGCATCATCCGCCGAGGGGCTTGAAGCCACCGCCGACCTTGTTCGCCTCGTTCCCGACAGCGCGGGCATTTATGAAGCCAAGGCACGTCCCTCGGCCGATTCCTGCCTCGACCTGCTCGAGACCAAACTGCTCGCGCCGCATCTGGGCCCAGCACCTCCCTCGCAGATCGCCCCGCAGGTGCAACTCACCTCAGGAGAAGCGGGCGCAGGCTCCGACCTGGAGACCCGTATCGATCAACCACTGGTCCAGCGTCCGGGCACGCCACAAAACACATCCGCGTTGAAGGAACTCCTCGACAAAACTCAGCTTCTCGCCTCGCTTCAGGTTCAATCCACCGAGCGGGACAAGGCGGGCGTCTTCGTGAGGATTCATTCTGCGGTTGTTCTGGTGGCAGGGTCCGACTGGAACGAGGCCAACGTGCAGTTCGCACTCGCAGCATTCGTCCGGCCTACCCTCACCGCCAGCCAGCTCGGTGTTGCCTGGCAGCAGAAATCCGGCTATCAGGAATTCGATGGCCTCTGGCCGCTCGTGGCCTCCGCCCGCGGCAAATATCTTCTGATTTCCGATGATCCGAACTTGATGGCGGCGATGCTCTCCGACTTCGACCGCAAATCGGATGTGGCCCCCGCCGCCCTCATTGCCGGCTTCAATCACTCTCGTGAGCGCGCCAACTTCGCGCGCTTCTCCGGCGTGGTCGACCGGCCCAACCTGGAACAGTCCAGTGTCCCCGGCATGGAACGGCAACCGCAATTCTTTTCTGAGAACATGGCGAGCCTAAGCTCCACGCTGGCCGGCGTTTCCTCCGAAAACATCAAGGTCCGAGTCGATGGAGGCAAAGTACTGCAGACGGTCATTTACGAATGGTCGCAATAAGAAATCTCGTGCTTCTGTTGATCGTGAACCTGCTCGCGCAGCCGCCTTCCAGCGGCGAAGCCTCGGCGCCCGTTTCGGATCGCGCGAACACTTCTGGAACCTCGCTCTTTGCTCAATCGGCGGGTCAGATATTGAATCGCGATTTTCCCAGCGGAGCCATTTCATTTCTGCTACTCGATGCTTCCACGGGCAGAGTACTGGCCTCCCGTTGGGCCAATCCCGAGACGCCGATTCCTCTCGGTTCACTGGTGAAGCCGTTCACTGCGCTGGCCTATGGCGAGCATCATGGGTTCCGCTACCCGGCGCACACTTGCCGCGGAACGGCCACAGGCTGCTGGCTTCCGCGTGGCCATGGTCACGTCGATCTCCCCTCCGCGATTGCTTACTCCTGCAACTCTTATTTTCGAGTGCTGACGGCAAAGATGACGGCCGCCGAAGTCTCGCCCACCGCGATGGGCTTCGGTCTCGAGCCTCCGGCGCCGGGGACCGCGGGAGCTGCACTCGCCGGTCTCGGCAATCGCTGGCTGATCTCGCCTCTCCACATGGCGCGCGCTTACCTCGAACTGGTTCGCCGCCGGGACCAGCCCGGCGTCCGCGAAGTTCTGGCCGGAATGGCGCAGTCGGCGGAGCAGGGAACTGGCGCGGAGGTCGATCGTGCTCTTCCGTACCCGGACGCCCTCGTCAAAACCGGCACTGCGCCGTGCACTCACTCCAAGCGCGCTCCCGGTGATGGTTTCGCCATCGCTATGGCGCCATCCGACAATCCACAGATTCTGCTCATGGTTCGTGTGCACGGTGTCCCTGGGGCCCAGGCCGCGAAGATTGCCGGACAGATGCTGCGCCGCATTGAGGAGTGATTCGCTCCGACCGATGAAAACCACAACCGCATTCCTCGCGCTGATTCTGGCCAGTTCCCTGGCGGTCGCGCAGGACGTCCGCATCGGCGTGTTCGGCCTGTTCCGCCCCCATGAACTCGCATTGAGCGCTCCTGCCGGTTCTGCTCTCGTCCTGCACGTCGGAGGAGAGGCCATCGTGCTCGAAGCAAGCTCAGGTGTGAGCATCGCCCGAATCCGCGTCCGCGGAGACTATGTTGTTGTCGACGTCGGAGCCCGCGTCCTCCGCGCCTCCGAGCTCACCGTCACCAGCCGTGAGAACGGCCCGATTGACTTCAATCTCGCCGTCCCGGGGAAGATCACTCGCCATTATCGGGGCACACTCGAAGTGAAACCTGCTTCCCGAGCTCTGACGGCTGTCGTAACCATGGATCTGGAAACTGCCGTTACCTCCGTCGTGGCCGCGGAGAGCACGGTGGGCACGCCTCCCGAAGCTTTGAAAGCCTTGGCCGTCGCGGCTCGTTCCTATTTTGTCGCCGGTAAAGGCCGCCATCGCGGCTTCGACTTCTGCGATACCACTCACTGTCAGTTTCTACGTGAGCCGCCTGCGAGCAACACCGCCGCCGCCCAGGCAGTCTCCGCCACCCGGGGCCTGGTCATCGCTTATCAATCTCAACCCCTCGCCGCCATGTACACCCGCAGTTGCAGTGGGCGTACGCGCATCCCCGCCGAGCTCGGCCTGCCTTCCGCCGCCTACCCTTACTATTCCATCGAGTGCAAGTATTGCCACCAGCACCCATCCCGCTGGCAGAGCCGGCTCTCGGCGGAGGATGCGGCAGCGCTCCACAGCTCCAACGAGTCTTCGCGCCTGCGCCTCGACCGCCGCCTAGGATGGAGCGCCATCCCGAGCAATGACTTCGTCATGCGAAAAGAAGGCGAGCAGACCATTTTGCGAGGAGTCGGCCAGGGACACGGGATCGGGCTCTGCCAAGCCGGGGCCAAGGCGATGGCCGAAGCGGGCGCAGACTTCCGCGAAATCCTTGCCCACTATTACCCGAATACAGTTATCCTCACCGTCGGCCATGCGTCCCCTCTGCGTTGATTGTTTCCGGTTCGCCCCGCGGCGTTTTGCTCCGTTCCCACCGCTCGAGCTCACCGCTTCCGTCAGTGCGGCGATTTCATGATCGCATGAGGTGTCGCAAAGGTGGGCTCAAGCTAGGTTCATTTCGGCCGTGATGGCGCTGATTGCAGACGGTTGGGGGCGGCCCAGATGAACTCGGTTCAAGCACCGCGTCGGGGAGCGAAACGGGTGTACAATCCTCCCCGTTTTCGAAGTCAAAAGAGGAAATGACGGTTTAAGAACGATCGAAATGTCTGCGGCCAGCCTATGCACGCATCTCTGGCAGGTTGCGAAGAGCACTGAACTGCGGGGCCATGCGTCCTCCGAGACCATCGAACCCAAGCAGCAGGAACTAATAGGAACTAATCTCTAATGAGCGGCAAAACTAGTTTTGGCGGCGCGGTTTCTGCGGGAGGGGCAGCGGTGGCGGTCGCGGTCAGCCCGCAGAGAGTAAGTGAGCGCATATGGATGGTCGTGCTGGTTTCAGGCTTCCTCGGCCTGATGGTGGACGGCATGGACCTCATGTTTCTGTCCTACAGCCTCCCCAGCCTGATGAAGGACCTTCATATTTCGAAGGTGCAAGCCGGTTCTCTGGCGAGCTATTCGCTGCTGGGGATGGCTCTGGGAGGATTCTTCGGAGGATGGGCGGCCGACCGCTTCGGACGCGTCCGCACCGTGGTCTGGACCATCCTGGTGTTCTCCATCGGTACCTCCGTGCTGGGCTTGACGCACAGCTATTGGCAGTTTGCGTTCGTGCGGTTTATCTCGGCGCTGGGCCTGGGAGCGGAGTACGTGGTCTGCAACACCCTGATGTCGGAGTACGTGCCCACCGGGCGGCGCACCACCGTGCTGGGGACATTGCAGGCCGGGTGGTCGGTGGGTTACGTGGTGGCCACGCTCCTGGCGGGAGCGATCATTCCGAAGTTTGGCTGGCGCTGGTTGTTTGCCACGGCGCTGGTTCCGGTCGCTTTGGCGATTTTTGTCCGGCGCGTAGTGCCCGAGCCGCCCGGCTGGACCAAGGCAGCCGCGGAAAGGAAACAGGCCATCGCCCAGGGCAAGACGCTGGCAAAACGCAAGAGCCAGTGGAAGGCGGTGCTGGCGGATCCCGCCTGCCGCAGGATCTTCGTGCTTTGGACCCTGACTTCGTGCTTCCTGCAATTTGGCTATTACGGCGTCAACAACTGGCTGCCTACGTATGTCGTCAATGAACTGAAATTCAACTTCACCAAAATGACGGGATACCTGGTCGGCACCTACGTCGCGATGATCTTCGGCAAGATCATCGCCGGCTATCTGGCCGACGTATTTGGGCGCCGCTGGATGTATGTATTTGGCGGGCTGAGCACGGCGGTATTTCTGCCCGTCATCGTTCGCTTGCATTCGCCGGGCAACATCATCGTGCTGCTCACCGTGTTCGGCTTCTTCTACGGAATTCCCTATGGCGTCAATGCCACCTACATGACGGAGAGCTTCCAAACCCACATCCGCGGAACCGCCGTGGGCGGAGCCTACAACGTCGGAAGAGTCGGCGCCGCCATCGCGCCGACGGTGATCGGCCTGATTGCCACCAGGTACTCCATCGGGCTGGGCCTGATCGTGATGGGCGGCGCCTACTTCCTGACGGGAATCATTCCGGCTCTGTTTATCAAGGAGAAGCTGTACGACCCGCAGGCCGCGGCCTAGATCACGGCATCGCGTTGGGCGGCCGCAATATCGTCGGGTGAATATCCCAGGTTCTGCAAGACCGCCGCGGTGTGCTCGCCGAGCAGCGGCGGCGGGTACCGGTACAGCGGAGGTGTTCCCGCCAGCCGGCAGGGGTTGGCGATGCTGCGCGCCGGGCCGATTGCGGGATGCTCGATTTCGACGATGGTGCTGCGAGCCAGCGTCTGGGGATCGGTCAGCGCTTCTTCCACCGTCTGAATGGGGCCGGCCGGGATCCTGGCCGCCGCCAGCTTCTCGAGCCACACCCGCGCGGGACGCTTGGCAAGAAACTCCTGCAGGATGGGATTGAGCTCGTTCCGATGCTGCACGCGCAAGGCATTGGTGGTGAAGCGCGGATCGCGGCCCAGCGTCTGTTCGGCGCCAAGAATGGGCACCAACCGCGACCAGTGCGCTTCGCTGCCGACCGCGACGATGAACAGTTTGCCGTCGCTGCCCTTGAACACATCGTAGGGAACGATGCTGGCGTGGGCGTTGCCCAAGCGGCGGGGCAACTGTTGGGCGTTCAGATAGTTGCTGCCGATGTTGGCCAGCCAGGTAATCTGCGTGTCGAACAGCGCCATGTCGATGAACTGCCCTCGTCCCGTCCGCTCGCGTGCGAACAATGCCGCCAGCACGCCGATGGTGGCGTAAATCCCGGTGCTGATGTCGGCAATCGCGACCGGGTAGCGAACCGGCTTGGTGTCTTCCTCACCGGTAAAGCTCCAGACGCCGGCTTCCGCCTGCGCCACGATGTCGTACCCCGGCAAACCCGCCTTGGGGCCGTTAAAGCCGTAGCCGGAGATGTTGCAATACACCAATCGCGGATGCCGCGCGCAGAGCGTGTCCGGGTCAATGCCACGCTTCCGCAGTGATGCCAGCGACGGATTGTTTACCAGCAGGACATCGGTGTCGGCGATCATGCGCCCGAGAATTTCGATGCCTTTGGGGGTGTCATAATTCAGCGTGGCCGAGCGCTTGTTGCGGTTCGTCATCAGGAAGTAACAGGACTGCGTGCCCAGGAACGGCGGTCCCCAGGTGCGCGTCTGGTCGCCCACTCCTGGCCGTTCCACCTTGATGACGTCCGCGCCAAAGTCGCCCAACATCATCGCGCAGTAGGGGCCGGCGAGCGCTTCCGTGAGCTCAAGCACGCGAATTCCTTCGCAGGCAGGTGGCAAGGAGTTCGGATTCAGCCCTGGATTCACCATTTCTCGCATTCGTCTTTCATGGGGTTGTTGAAATGGACTTGATCGCCTCGGTTTCGTTCTCACCTGCGACGATCCGCGACAGAAACTGTGCCAGCGCGGTGTGCGTCGCTTCGGGCTGGTCAACGAAGAACAGATGGCCTGCGCCCGGCAGGATGGTGCACTGCGCGCCGGGGACGCGCGCCGCCAGCAACTCGCCATTCGCGGGGGGCACCAGCCGGTCGGAGTCGCCGTGGATCACTAGCGTCGGCACGCTGATCTGCGGCAGGCGGCTGTAGGCTTCCCAGGCGATCACGCCCTGCAACTGGGCCAGGTACGCCTCTGGACGCGAGAGCCACTGCCGGCGCATGGCCAGGTCTTCCTCGATTCGCGAACGCGGCGTCTGCGGGTAATAAAGATATGGCACGGAGGCTGCGGCGCCTTCCTCCGGGCTCATGCTGCCGCGCGCCGCCAGGAACTGCCGAATTGCGGGTTCCGGGCGAACCGCGTGCGCTCCACCAAACGAAGTGCAGCCCAGAATCAGCGAGCGGACGCGCGCTGGATATTGCAGCGCGAACTCCTGCGCCACGATGCCGCCCATCGAAATGCCGAACACGTGCGCCGCCTTGACCCCCGCCGCATCGAGCACGGCCGCGGCGTCCGAGGCCATCTGCGCGACGGGATACGGACCCGGCGGAACGTCGCTCTCGCCGGTGCCGCGATTGTCGAGCGCGATGGTGCGGTAGTGCGCCGCCAGGGCAGGCCGAATGCCCGACCACATCTGCGACGGACATCCAATGCCCGCAATAAGCAGAAGGGCGGGACCGTGCCCCTGCTCATCCCAATAAATTCTTATCCCTTGATTGTCAGCGAAGGGCATGAGGGTCCTGAACGCTGGAAATGATTTGTCGGGCAACTTCGAATTCGTATAGAAATAGAACACCACAAAAAAACGGAGTCAAGCGGAATCCCCCGTATGCAAGTCCTAGTCACGAAAGACAGCGATATTGGCATCATCACCATCAACAATCCTCCGGTGAATGCATTGAGCCCGGGGGTGCCTGAGGCAATTCGGGAAGCGGTGGAGCAGGTGGAGCGCGACGCTGCGGTCCGCGCCGCGGTGCTGATCGGTGCGGGGCGGAACTTCGTCGCCGGGGCCGACATCAACGAACTGGCGAAGGTTGCGGCCGGCAAGAGCCAGCGCCGGCCGTTGCTGCTGGAACTGACCCACCGCATGGAAGATTGCTCGAAACCCATCGTCGCAGCGATCCAGGGCAACGCGCTCGGCGGGGGCCTGGAACTCGCCATGGGCGCTCACTACCGCGTCGCCGCGGCGGGGGCGCAGGTGGGCCAGCCTGAAGTTAAGCTGGGCATCATCCCGGGAGCGGGCGGGACGCAACGCCTGCCACGGTTGGCGGGAGTCGCCAAGGCGGTCGAGATGTGCGCCGAGGGCGCAGCGATCAAAGTGGACGAGGCGGTGAAGCTGGGGATCATTGACCGGTTGATCGAGGGCGACCTGCTGGCGGGCGCGGTGGCGTTTGCGCGGGAGGTCGCCGGCAACCGCGCGCCAAAAACGCGTGAGCGCAATGAAAAGCTGGGCACGCCGGAGCAGGATGCATCTATCTTCGCCGCGGCGCGTGAGAATATCCGCAAAAAGCAGCGCGCCCCGATGGCTGCGCTGGCCGCCATCGACGCGGTTGAAGCGGCAACGACTTTGCCGTTCGACGAAAGTTGCCAGGTGGAGCAGAAGCTGTTCCGCCAATGCCTGGTTTCCGAGCCCGCAGGGGCGCTCATGCACGCTTTCCTCGCCGAACGCGAGCTGGCCAAGGTCCCCGGCATATCGAAGGACGCGCCGACGCTGCCGGTCCAAAGCGTTGCGGTGGTGGGCGCCGGCACCATGGGCGGCGGGATTGCCATGGTGTTCGCCAATGCCGGCATCCCGGTCTTCATCAAGGACGTGGACCATGCGGCGCTCGATCGCGGGCTGTCCAACATTCAGAACAATTACGCCACCTCGGTAAAACGCGGCCGCTTCACCCAGCAGTTCGTGGACGAGCGCTTGCAGTTGATTAAGTCCACGCTGAACACCGTCGATTTTTCCGCGGTGGATCTGGTGGTGGAAGCGGTGTTCGAGGGTATGGCGTTCAAAAAGGAAGTGTTTGCCGAACTGGACCGCGTGTGCCAGCCCGGCGCAATCCTGGCGACCAACACGTCGTACCTCGACATCGATGAGATTGCATCGGCGACGCGCCGCCCGGATGCGGTGCTGGGCCTGCACTTCTTCAGCCCGGCGAACGTAATGCGCCTGCTGGAGATCGTGGGTGCCAAGGCCACCAGCAAGCAAGTCATTGCCACCTCGATGCAACTGGCAAAGAGGATCGGCAAAGTCGGCGTGCTGGTCGGCAATTGCCGCGGTTTCGTCGGCAATCGCATGTTCTCGCCGTACCGCCGCGAGGCGCAGTTCCTGGTGGAGGAAGGCGCCGAGGTCGAAGCCGTCGACCAGGCGCTATATGACTTTGGCATGGCGATGGGTCCGCTGTCGGTCGCCGATCTTGCCGGTCTCGATATCGGCTGGCGCATGCGCAAGGAATTCCGGCATTTACAAAAGCCGGGCGTGCGCCAACCGCTGGCGGAAGACGGTCTGTGCGAACTCGGGCGCTACGGCCAGAAAACCGGCGCGGGATGGTACAAGTATGACCAGAACCGGAAGGCCATCCCGGATCCCGAGGTTGCTCCCGTGGTCCGCAAATGGGCCGCCGAAAAAGGTATCGTGCAGCGCCAGATCTCCGCGCCGGAGATCGTGGACCGCTGCATCTACGCCATGGTGAATGAGGGCGCGCGCATCCTGCAGGACAGGATCGCACTGCGCGCCGGCGACATCGACATGATTTACCTCAACGGATACGGCTTCCCCAACTACCGCGGAGGGCCAATGTGGTATGCCGATACCGTTGGTCTGAAGAAAGTGTACGCGCGCGTCAGCGAATTCCATCAGCAACTCGGGGAACTGTGGGAACCGGCGCCGCTGTTGAAGCAACTGGCCGGCGAGGGCAGGGGATTCGCGGATTTCAGCCGCGAACAGGCCGCAACCGTGTAAAGTGCGGCTGCAGTATAAGGTGGTCGTGGGATGGGAAGATCGGCTACTCCAGCAGGGTCAGTGGGTGCGGCCGCCGTAGCGCTTGCACCCTCAGCCAGCCGCAACGCGTGGCTGGTACCGCTGGTGCTTTATTCCGCAGGGCACTTGCTGGTCGATTCCTACCAGGGCGCTTTGGCGGTTTTGCAGCCGGCTCTGCAAGAGCGCTTCCACCTGAACTTCGCGCAGGCGGGCATACTAGGCGGAGCACTGGTCTGTTCATCCTCCCTGATGCAGCCGGTTTATGGCTATTTATATGACCGGTTTCAGTCCCGGCTATTCTCGGCGCTGGGCCCGGCGATCGCGGCAGTGTTCATCTCGTCACTGGTTTGGGCCAAAGGGATGGGCGGGTTGCTCGCGTTGGTGGTGCTGGGAGGAACCGGCGTCGCCGCATTTCATCCCCAGGCGGCATCGAACGCGGTCGCCGCCATCCGCAGGAACCGCGGCCGGGCGATGGCGTGGTTCATCTGCGCAGGCTCTCTCGGCCTCGCCAGCGGGCCGCTGTTCTTCTCCGCGCTGCTGAACCACGGTGGGCTCGAGTTCGCACGCATGGGCGCTCTCCCCGGGATAGCGATTTCGATGCTGCTGTTGTTGTTCCTGCCCCCGGTGGCGCAATCGGCACAGTCGCGTGAGAGATTTGACTGGGCTTCGCTGCGGGCCGTGTGGAGGCCCATGACGGTCCTCTACTTTCTGGTGCTGATCCGGTCCATTGTTCAGATCACGTTTACGCAATTCCTGCCCCTGTATCTCCGGGGCGAGCGGCATTTCAGCGTTTCGGCGGCAAGCCTGAGCCTCTCGCTCTACCTGGTCGGCGGCGCCGTCGGCGGATTAGCCGGCGGCAACCTCGCCGATCGGTTCGGAGGACGCCTGGTCATCCTGACCTCGATGATCGGCTCGGTGCCGTTTCTCGTTCTCTTCGTTTTCGGCCACGGCGCGTGGTCGCAGGCGGGCCTTTTTGTGGGCGGGCTGATCCTGTTGTTCACCATGCCGGTGAACATCGTAATCGCGCAGGAACTGGCGCCCACGCAGGCGGGGACGGTTTCGTCGCTGATGATGGGATTCGCCTTCGGTATCGCCGGCCTGGTGTTCATCCCGCTCACGGGATGGGTGGCCGACATCTGGTCCATACAGTTCGCCTTCGCCGGGCTGATTACTTTTCCCGTGCTCGGCTTCCTGCTCGCACTGAAGCTGCCACGCAATCTCTAGAACGGGTAACGCCCCGCTTTCACAATGGCCGCTGCGATTCGGCGCCGGCCAGCGACGGTGTTGTGTGTCCCGTGGCTGGCCAGCGCGTGAATGGCGCCGCGCAGAGCGGCCGCTTCTGGAGCCTCTGCCAGCGCGGCCAACACCTGCTTGCCCGAATGTTCCATGCGGTCGGCGGCATCGCTGGCGTACACGCGGGTAATGTCAATCGGCGTAGCGCACTCGGATTCGCCGTGCGCCGCCACCATCTTCCGGGTCCGCAGCATGGCACTTTCCAGAGCGTAGGCTTCGATGGCGATGTCGGCGATGTGCCCCAGTACTTCCTGTTCGTTCGCCAGCTTGTCGCCGTAAGCGTTCTTCGCCTGCCGCAGCGCGACCACGATGAGCCGCCGCGCGGAAGTGAGCAGTTGCTGTTCGGCGGTGAACCAGGTGCCGGCCGTCGCTGGCGCGGCGTTGACGGTCGCCGCACCACTCAGGAGTTGGGCCAGCGCCGGGTTCTTCAGCAGACGCGTAGGAATAATGATGCGGTTGATCTCGTTGGTGCCTTCGTAAATGCGCGTAATACGCGCGTCGCGGAAGGCGCGTTCCGCCGGATACTCCTTCGAGTAGCCGTAGCCGCCATACACTTGTAACGCCTCGTCCACCACGTACGCCAGCGCTTCGCTCGTCCACACCTTATTGATCGAGCATTCGACGGCGAAGCTCTCGATCGCCTTCAGGATAGACGTGGTCTCATGCCCCACGGCTTCCAGCGCCGCGTCGACGTTGCCGAGTGTGCGGAACACCATCGCGTCGCCGACGTAGCAGAGCACCGCCATCTCGGCCAGCTTCTGCTTGATCATGCCGAACTCAACAATGGCGCGCCCGAACTGCTGCCGTTCCAGGGCGTACTGGAGCGCGCCGTTCAGCGCCTGCTTGGCGCTGCCCAGGTTGCGCGTGCCGAGTTTCAGGCGGCCGAGATTGAGGATGTTGAAAGCCACCTTATGGCCCTGGCCAATTTCGCCGAGCACGTTTTCCACCGGGACTTTGACGTTCTCCAGGATGAGCGCGGTCGTGGACGAGCCGTCCAGGCCGAGCTTCGGCTCTTCGCGGCCGCTCACCACGCCCATCTCGCGCTCCACGATGAACGCCGTGAATTTCTCGCCGTCCACCTTCGCAAAAATGGTGAAGATATCGGCGAAGCCGCCGTTGGTGATCCACATTTTTTGGCCGTTGAGGAGGTAGTGCTTGCCGTCCGGACTCAGGGTGGCCTTGGTGCGGATGGCCAGGGCGTCGGAGCCGGCGCCGGGTTCGGTCAGCGCATAGGCGCCAACTTTTTCGCCGCTCGCCAGCAAGGGCAGGTACTTGGCCTTTTGCTCCTCGGTGCCGAAGTACACGATGGGCAGGGTGCCGATGGTGGTATGCGTGCCGAGCGGAAACGAGGGCAGCATGCCCAGCGTCTCCGCAACATAGGCGGAGCTGACTTTGTCCAGCCCCAGGCCACCGTAAGCTTCCGGGATGTCCACGCGGAGCAGGTCGAGCTCGCCGGCCTTGACCAGCAGGGCGCGGGTGAGAGCGAAGTCCTTGGCGTAAATTTCCTTCTCGTGCGGGAGAACTTGGGTGCACATGAAATCGTGCGCGATGCGGCCAAACATCTGTTGCGCCGGAGAAAGATCTTCGCGGGTGAAGACCTGGTCCGGCGTGACGTCGGTGGTTAAGAAACTGCCGCCGGCGTTGAATTGCACAGCGCTGGAACTGGAAATGGCTGCCATGAAGACTCCTTGGTATAAATGGCGCGGTGTGACGAAAAATTCGCGCAGAAGCTTACCACGCGTGCGTCGGTGCGCGACAGGACCAAGCGCGTGGCTCGCAAGCGCGGCGGAAACCTGGTTGATTTCGCCCCTTCCCTGACGTATACGTATACGTTGAAATTCCGCGAATTCTGAAAGTAGTTGGCCACGGCACGCAGGCCCTTACGCCACGGAAGTACACATTCCTGTTAGGTTGATCATGGTTACTACGAGTACCGCCCGGTTTTCGTCGCTGACCGTCAGAGAAGTCAAGACATTTGCGGTGGAAGTGCCGCTGACTTATCCGCTCGGCACCAGCGCCGCGATCGTTAAAGAAGCGCCGCTGCTGCTGATCGACCTCGAGACCGAGGAGGGGATCACCGGCCGCAGCTACGTCTTCTGTTATCGCCTGAGGGTGCCGCGGGCAATCGACGCGGTGCTACGCGACGCAGTCTCGCTCATCAAAGGCGAGCACGTAGCGCCGCTGGACATTGGACCTAAACTCGCTAGGCGCTTCGCGTTGCTTGGAGTCGCCGGCGTGGTCCGGATGGCGCTCTCGGCGCTCGACATAGCGCTATGGGATGCGCTCGCGGTCGCTGCAGGCCTGCCCTTAGCGACCTTGCTGGGCGCCAAACCCAAGCCGATTCCCGCGTACAATTCGAGCGGCTTGGGTCTCATGTCGCCGGAGGCTGCTGCGGATGAGGCCGAAAAGCTGCTCGCCGGAGGATTTCGTTCCGTCAAGCTGCGGCTCGGCCATCCTACCCTCGAACAGGATCTTGCCGTTACCCGCGCTGTCCGCAAGCGGCTCCCGGATGCGATCGAGTTGCCAGTCGACTATAACCAGGCGCTGACCGTTGCTGAAGCTATCCGCCGGGGACGGGCACTTGAGTCAGAGGGTATAGCGTGGCTCGAAGAGCCGATTCGTCACGACGATTACGCCGGCAACGCGGCCGTGGCGAGAGCGCTCGCCGTGCCGGTGCAAATCGGGGAGAATTTCAACGGTCCCGAAGCCATGGCTGAAGCGCTCAGCGCCGGCGCCTCCGACTATGTGATGCCGGATGCGGCTCGCATCGGTGGAGTAAGCGGCTGGATACAGGCAGCCGGCATTGCTGCCGCACACCGGATTGAGATGTCGTCGCACCTACTGCCGGAGATCAGCGCCCACCTGCTTGCGGCGACACCAACCTGTCACTACTTGGAGTATGTTGACTGGGCCGACGCGATCCTGGAGGAGCCGCTGCAGATCCAAGACGGCTTTGCCCGGGTGCCGGATGTTGCCGGTATCGGACTCAGATGGAGGCCGGAAGCGGTGAAAGCCCTCTCGCTCGCCGCCTGATAGCGGACGCGGTGAGATTGGCGGCGACGATGCTGCTATGAACATTCTTGTCTGCCTGAAACAGATTCTCGACCCCGAGGTGCCGGCGCGCGATTTTCGTATTGATCCCGCCAAGCGCGAAGCCGAGCGTGGCGCCGCCAATCTGGTGACCAACATCTTTTGCGAGAACGCGCTGGAAACCGCGCTGCAATTTCGCGAACGCAGCGGCGATGCCAGGATTACCGCGCTCAGCTATGGCCCAGCGACGGCCGAGGAACCCTTGCGCAAGGCCTTGGCGATGAAGGCCGATGGGGCAGCGCTTGTGGTCAACGACGGCAGTCCAAATCCACATCCGCTCACCGTCGCCCGTGTGCTGGCCTCCGCGATTCGCCGGCTCGGTCAGTTTGATCTCATCATGTTGGGACGAGAAGCGGGCGATTGGGGTGCGGGACAAACCGGCGCGCTGCTCGCCGAAGAGCTCGGCATCCCCTGCGTCGCCTTTGCGGACAGCATCGAGCGCGCTGGCGACAAGCTGCGCATTCGCCGGCAGACGGAATGGGGCTCGGAAATCGTAGAGGCCGAAACGCCCGTGGTCGTTACCATCACCAACGACGAGCACAACGTGCCACGCATTCCCAAGGTGCGCGACGTGATGATGTCGTATCGCCAGCCGCTGACGAAGTGGAATGCGAGCGAACTCGGCGGGGACGCCGGCGATGGCTACTACGAGGTGACCGAACTTTTCATTCCGCAAAAAGAAACGCGCTGCGAGTTTGCCGCCGGCGACACGGAGGACGAAAGGGCCGGCGCATTCGCCGCACGCCTGGCCGAACTCGCCGGCGCGTTATAGCACAGTGAATTCATCGTCCGATTTGTTATGAAAGATATTGCCATCATTCTGTTCGCGTCCTCCGGCTTTGACAAAGCCGCACAGGGGCTCACCGGCGCCGCGCGGCGTCTGGCGGATCAGGCCAGCGCCAAACTGCGCGCCATCGTTCTCGGCGCGGCCGAAACCGTTGCCGCCGAAGTGGCGCGGATTGCCGATGCCGTTGTCGTCGCGGACCATCCGGAAATGGCCGATTATCAGCCCGAACTCTGCCTTAACGCGCTCACCCAGATTTGCCGCGAAATTTCACCCGCCGCCGTGTTGCTATCCAACGACACTTACAGCCAGGAGATCGCGCCGCGGCTCGCGCACCGGCTGGCGGGCAGCGCCGTGGGTGACGGCATCGAGATCCGCGTGCAAGGTGACACTGTGCGCGTTGTCCGCCAGGTGTATGGTGGCAAGGCGCAGGCGGTCCTGGAGATGAAACGCTCTCCGGCGGTCGTCTGGCTACGTGCCCGCGTCTTTGAGGCCGCACCGGCGCGTGCCGCTGCCGGCGAGATTACCCGCGTCGTGCTCGACCTCAAGCCGGAACAGCGGACCCGTATCGTGGAGCGCAAGCGCGAGGAGACGGGCGAGGCCCGGCTCGAAGACGCGCGTGTCATTGTGGCCGGCGGACGCGGCGTGGGAAGCCGTGAGGCCTTTGCCGCCGAGTTGCAGCCCTTGGCCGAGATCCTGGGAGCGCAGATGGCGGCCAGCCGCGCCGCCTGTGATGCCGGTTGGGCGCCCGCCACCTGGCAAGTGGGCCAGACGGGAAAGAAGGTAGCGCCTGACCTGTACGTTGCCATCGGCATCAGCGGCGCCAGCCAGCACATGGCCGGCATCTCCGAAGCCAAGAACGTCGCGGCCATCAATACCGATGCCGAAGCGCCCATCTTCAAGCACTGCCGCTTCGGAATTGTGGGGGATTACCGCAAGATCCTGCCGCTGGTGCGCCAAAAGCTGGCTGCGGTCGCGAAATGAACGCCCAAGCCACGCGCGAGATTTACTGGAACATCGCTCATGTGTGGGTCATGTATGCGCTGCTCGTGCCCACGCTCGCGGCCGCCGGATACGGCGTCTACCGGCATATCAGCCGCTGGCGCCAGGGCCTTCCGGTTGGTTGTTTTGACCGGCCGGCCGAGCGCATCCGGCGGGTCCTCAAGCACGCCATCCTGCAGGCTCGTACCGCTCGCGACGCTTATGCGGGTTGGTTTCACCGCTTCATTTTTTTCGGCTTCATCGTGCTTGTGATTGCGACCACCGTGGTTGCGCTCGATGCCGACCTCGGCATGCACGTCATGCACGGCGCGTTTTACCTGTATTTCCAGTCGCTGATCGTTGACGTTTTTGGCGCGCTGGTGCTGGTGGGAGTGGCGATGGCCGCGGTTCGCCGGTTTATCGCGCGCCCGAAACCACTGGTTTATACCGATGAAGCGGCAGGAATACTGGCCGCCATCTTCGTGATCGTGGTTACCGGGTTTCTCCTGGAAGGCTGGCGGATTGCGGCAACCCATGATCTTTGGGCGGCATGGTCGCCGGTCGGCAACTTAGCGGGACAGGCTTCGGGCATGATAATGACCGGCGGCGCCATGCGCCTGGCGCATCGCATGATGTGGTGGTTCCACCTGGTGCTGTGCTTTGGCTTCATCGCCTGGCTGCCGTACACCAAAATGATGCACGTCATAACGGCGCCGCTCAACATTTACACGGCAAGCCTCTCGCCCATCGGCGCCTCGCTGAAAAACATCGACTTTGAAAGCAGCGCTGCGTTCGGCGTCAATTCGCTGAAGGCGTTCACCTGGAAGGACCTGCTCGACCTCGATGCCTGCACCGAGTGCGGCCGCTGCACCGCAAGCTGCCCGGCCAATATCGTCGGCAAGGAACTTTCGCCGCGCGATGTCATCCTGCAACTCCGCCAACTGATGCATGAGCGCCCGCGCGAGGCGTTCGGCGCTCCGGCGAATGGCGGCGAAGCACATGCGGGGCTGCCGCTCATCGGCACTCTGCCGGCGGTCTCTCCCGGGTCTCTATGGCAATGCACAACCTGCGCCGCTTGCATGAGCGCCTGCCCGGTCTTCATCCACCAGATGCCGAAGATCATCGACCTCCGACGGCATCTGGTCATGGAGGAAGCCGATTTTCCCGCCTCCATGCAAGAGGCGGTGATATCGCTGGAAAAACGCGGCCACCCTTTCAGCGGCACCCAGGCTTCGCGGCTGGACTGGGCCGACGGCCTGAACGTTCGCCACATCAAGGACGCCGGCGATGCGGCGGTCCTGCTGTGGGTGGGCTGCGCCGGCGCGTTGCTGGAGCGCAATCAGAAGATCACGCGCGCCACCGCCCAACTGCTGGAAGCCGCCGGCGTAAAATTTGCGATCCTCGGGCGCGATGAGAAATGCTGCGGCGATCCGGCGCGGCGCATTGGCAACGAGTTCCTCTTCGAGACGCTAGCCAAGGACAACATTGCGAAGTTCAAACAACACGCGGTGAAAAAGATCGTGACCGCGTGCCCGCACTGCTTCAACACGCTTCGCCATGAGTACGCGCACTTCGGCGGCAGCTTCGAGGTCTACCACCATAGCGAATACCTGGCGCGATTGGTGGATGAAGGCAGGCTGAAGCCGGCGGCGGGCGGCCGGAAGGTCGCCTATCATGATCCCTGCTACCTGGGCCGGCACAACGGCATCTACGATGCGCCGCGCCAGCTCGTAAAGATCGCCTCCCGCGAGGTAGTAGAGTTCCAGCGCTGCAAAGGTTCCAGCTTCTGCTGCGGTGGCGGCGGCGGCATGAGTTTTATCGAGGAACCGCCCGAGAAACGCGTCAACCAGGAACGAGCGCGCGAGGCGCTGGCCACCGGTGCCGACGTGGTCGCCGTGGCTTGCCCCTTCTGTACCACCATGATGGAAGACGGGATCAACGCACGCAAGGGTGACCGCGACGTGCGCGTGATGGATGTCTCCGAATTGCTGCTGCAAGCCGTGCAGCCGGGCGCCACAACGCAAGCGACAGCACCCTGATAGCGGCGTCGGCCTCGTTTGTAACGAGGCAACTTACTTCACTCCTTCCACGGTGAACAGTTGCGAGACTTCTCGACCGTAGCCGTACGCGTACCACTTCCCGTCCCCGGACATGGAAACGCTATCGATGCCGGTGACACCGGAGCGGTCGGCCGGTGCCAATTCCTTCACCAGCGTCCGCTTTCCGCTCACCAGGTCCACCTTCTCGACCCGCACCGGCAGATTGTTCGGGCGAAAAACCAGGAGGGAGCGGCCATCTGCGCCCCAGCGGATCACTTTTTCTTCGCGCTCCAGATGGGTGACCGGACGCGGTTCGCCATTTCCCATCGGGTAGATGAAGAACTCTCCTGCCCCCGTCTGCACTATAAGCAGCTTTCCGTCCGGCGAGACCATGCCGTCCGTGGTGCCCTCCGGGGTGACCGGCCGGGGCGCTCCTCCGGCCAGTTCCTGGACATAGCAGCGGGTGGCGCGGCCGGGTTCGTTTCCGCACACCAGAAGCCGCTTGTTATCGGGAAACCAGTCGGTGCGGGCGTAGTTCTCCAGGCTGGCGCGTTCCATCATGCGCGCCTCTCCCGCTCCGGTGGGATAGAGCGTCAGCTTCGGCGGGGTGGTGCTCACGATCCCCGCCACCCACCTGCCGTCCGGAGATGCGCCTCCGTTGTCGCCTTCCCCAAGCACCACGACCGGCGATCCGTCCGTCTTTCGCCGGCAGACGGCGTAGTTGGACCCAGTGGCGGAGCTTTGTTCGCTGAAGGTAATGATCCTGCCGTCCTCAGAGATGTTCGGGCTTAAAGAAATATCCAGCCAGGAAAGGTCGCGCTCCAACCCCGATACGGGGTCTTTCGCCACCACCACGTTTGCGAAGTCCCCGCGCGCGACGAGCCAGCGGCCGTCCGGGGCCACGTCATAGACCACCAGGCTTCCCGCCGCAGGCAGAACCAACCGCTGCTTGCCCGACAGAGTGACGCCGCGGGGCTGGTAGTTGGCGCCGCCGGCGCTGGCGGAAAAGAACACCTCATTGCCGTTCTTTGACCAGGCCAGACCCTCCATGCCCCAGAACCCGCCCGCCAGATCGGTCTTCTTGCCCGAAAGATCCACCACCGCCACCAAGCCGCGGTCGTCGTATTTGGAGGGATGGTCCATGAAGGCGATTCGGTCGCCCTGGTGCGAAAAGCGCAGGTCGCTCACGTAGCCGGCGGTTTGGTAAAGGACCTTCCCCACCGGGTACTCCAGCCGGCTCTTGCCATCCAGTTCGCGGATGATGGCGAGCTCGGAGCCGTCGGGGGCCCAGTCCGCCTCCTCCACGTTTTCCAGGATCTCGCGCGGGGCTCCGCTTCCCAACGGCATGCGGGCGAGCGTGCCGCGGAACAGCCGATGGGCAAGGAAGTGAGCGTGGGTGAGGACCGCCAGCTCGCCGCGCCGCGAGACCGAGAGCAATTGCACGCCGTTCAGGCCCGTCGGTTTGGCCTCGGGATAATCCGGCTGGATGGTATAGAGCGTCGGAGTGACGCCCTCATTGGCCGCGCTGAAGACGACGGTCTTCCCGTCAGGTGCGAAGGCGGCGCGGAAGATGGTTTGGGGACGATAGCTCATCTGCTGGTAGGAAACGGTCGAATTCACGCCCCGTCCCGCGCTCAGCCCGGCAAAATACAGGGAAACGCCCAGCACCAGAGCTAGCGCCGCAGTTGCCAGGGGCATAAGCCACTTCCGCCCCGGCCTCCCCCCGGCTGCCATTCCGGTAACAATGGCCGAAGAGGTGGAAACCCCTGAGACTGACTCCAGCGCGAAGGCCAGGTCGCGTGCCGACTGAAAGCGCTGCTCCGGCGCCTTCTCCAGGCAGCGGCGCACGATGCGCTCCAGCCCCAGCGGAACCCGGTGGCCAGGGTCCGCGAACTCCGGCGGGTCATCTTTGAGGATGGCGGTCATGGTCTCCGCCGAAGTCTCGCGGTGGAAGGCGCGCCCGCCCGCCAGCATCTCGTAGAGCATGGCGCCCAGCGCGAAGATGTCCGAGCGGTGGTCGGCGGCCTGTCCTCGCACCTGCTCCGGCGACATGTATCCGACCGTGCCCAGAACTACTCCAGGCGTGGTGGCGCTGTTCAAGGTGGGGTTGTCGAGGACGGCCCCCGCCGAGCCAGATTCCGTCCGCGCCAACTTGGCCAGGCCGAAATCCAGGATCTTCACCTGGCCGTCGCGAGTGACAAAAACGTTTTCCGGTTTGAGGTCGCGGTGAACGATGCCCTTTTCGTGCGCCGCTGCCAGGCCGTGCGCGATCCCCAGCGCGTATTCCAACGCGCGACGCACCGGCAACCCACCCGGCTTCATCTTCTCGCGCAGGGTTTCGCCTTCCAGAAGCTCGGTGACCAGGTAAGGCGTGTCTTCCACGGTACCGATGTCGTGGATGGCCAGGATGTTGGGATGGTTGAGCGTGGCCACCACGCGCGCCTCCTGCTCGAAGCGCCGCAGCCGGTCGGGATGTTGCGCGAACCCCTCGGGCAGGATCTTGATGGCTACCTCGCGCCCCAGGCGCGCGTCGCGGGCGCGATAGACCTCGCCCATTCCGCCTGCACCGAGCGGCGCGAGGATTTCGTAAGGTCCGAGTTTCTTGCCAGCGGCTAGAGCCATCCGTGCGCGCAATTATAGTCCTGCGCCGTACGTTGCAGCCGATCCGCAACCTCAGCGATTGGAGATCATCTACAAGGCAGTTCTCACGCAAACCCAAGACACCCGCTGGTTGCAGGTTCCAAGTGTCGGGCGTCACATACCTGTTGTGCGGACTATCAGTGCGGGAGCGATAATAGTGCCGATATAGCAGGAGGCAGTGCAGTGTTTGATTACCAGGAATACCGGAACAGGTCTTCCCAGCATATTTTGTTTTATGAAGCCGGGGTGGACGACCGGCAGAAAGTGTATGAGGCAAGAGTGGCTGTTATCGATCTCGGCGGCATCGCAATTGAGTCGAGCCGACTTCTTGCCATTGCCCAGGTGCAGTTGCTGCGCTTTCTGCATTGGGATACAGCCGCGGACGATGATCTGTCGGGGATGGGCGCCGGGAATCAGGAGTGCCTTCCCCGCGGCATGGCTGCCGTTCGGGAGTTGGCAGCGGCAAATCCCTCGCTTGCCTTGGAGGTGCTGAATGCGGCAGACACCGGCCGGCTGGAAGATTTGCTCCAAGACATCGACTTGGTATTGTATGAAGACGGCAGCCG
>DATNJE010000353.1:0-9606 GCA_035604095.1 Terriglobales bacterium | reverse complement strand
CCGCCGGAGAATTCCAAACCCCGAGCGGCGTTCGCCAAGGCAAACGTATTGGTCACGTTCTGCTGCGGGAACAGGGTGTTGATGGCGCCGATATTTGCCTCGGTGTAGATGTCGTAAGGACTGATGTTGTAACTGCGCGCCTGTGTGAAGGGCAAGTCGAGCTCGAACTGGCCCACCCGGAAGGTAACCGCGTCTTTGGGCAGGTGCATGAAACGCCCGATATTGACGAACTTCAGGTAGCCATCGCCCAGGCCGCCGTTGGCGTTGGCGCCGGCGACACTGATGTCGTCATCGGCCCAGAAGGCAATGTCACTGCCGAAATTGCCCGCCGTAAAGATGCTGAAGAAACCGGTCTCGAAGTCGGTGCGGGGAACAAAGCCCGTTCCCGGCGGGGTGATGCCTCCGCCGGTGAAGTTGCCGCGATTGGCCCCCACTACCTGGAAGTAGTTGTTCATGCGCAGCCCGACCGGCAACTGACCGGGGATGGCGCCCGGCCAGATGGCCTTGGGCCAAAGCTCGGCCTGCGCCGGAGCGCCCAGCAGCACCGGCGGGATCTTCAACATCGACTCGTCATCGGTGGGGAACTTGAACCCGGCGTCCTTGAAGGCCTTGCCAAAATCGTTGAGCTTGGGGAAATCGATGTGGCAGGTGCTGCAAGAGGTGTTGTACTGCCGTGAGAATGCCGGTATGGCATCGGCGCGCGGCGGGGTCGCCAGCAGAACGATGACCACGGCCAGGATGGCCATGACGCCGAAAAAGACTGTCCTCCAGTGCTTGGACATTTCGCACTCCTCGTATGAAGTGTTGGGGCCGGCTTTCAGCAGCCGGATCAGGAGTTCGTTTCAGGGCAATCTGGGCGAAACGACTCGACCCGGGAATCGCGGCGATTGGTTGGCGCCGCTGTGCAATTCGCGCGACCAGTTTTTGTCACGGAAGGAACAGCCATGTCACAGTTAGGACGGGGAGTGTATCCCAGAAGGGCACTTTGCCAACAACACTTCTTGGGTCGTGGGCATCCGGGAGCCACCCTCACGCGCCGCCGCAACCAGGGGTGCGGCAGATGGGGAAGTATTCTGCACGAGCGCGGCGGAGGGTACCGTGCCCGCGGTCACACATGGGCGTGACCAGCATCACAACTATGAAAGACGCACCCACGCCTGTCCCCATAAGGCGGGATCCCAAAAGCTAGCGCTCTTCCTGGCCGTCCACCAACTCGGGATCGGGCTGGCGTTTGCTGCTACGGCCGCGCTTCTGCATTTGCCGTTCTCGCAGAGGATGCTGATGTTGATGGGCTATCGCACTGTCGAATGAGCCGCGGGGGTCGCTCGGGGAAGAGCGGACTTACTGGTTTGGCGCACCTTTGAACTGAAGCACGATCTCGAGGTCCGATTCGACCGGCTGGCCGTTCAAGCTGGCCGGCTTGTAGCGCCACTGCTTGACGGCGGCGAGGGTGGTGTCGCGGAACATATCGTTGCCGCTCACCCACCGTACGCTACCCACGGTACCGGCCTTGGTGATGGTCGCTTTCATCACCACCTTGCCGGAGATTCCCAGGCGGCGGGCCGCGTCCGGATACGGCGGCTCTACGCGGTGATTCAGTTGTGCCGGAACCACGTGCGATACCGGCCCAACGACGGCGGTGGGCGTGGACTTGGCCAAAGCGGTGGGCAAATCCGGGGCTGCGAGCGCAAGCTGCGGCGCCTGGGCCTCGGGCGCCCGCGCGGGGCGCGACGCTCCGGTGGCCGGCCGGCGTACGGGCCCGGCGTCTTCGACGACGGGCTGCGGGCCACGCCGGACGGTCACATCCCCTACCTCGGTGAGTTGCTCCGAAGCCGGCGCTGCTTTTGCCGGCGAGGGGCCGACGCTGGCCTTCGGCGGGGAACTGACGAGGACGTGCTCGGTTGCGACCGGTGCGGGTTCGGCGGGCTGCGCCAGCTCGGGTTGCGGGTGAGTCGTCTCAGGCGCCGGCGCCGCGGCGGCCGAAGCATGCTTTGCCGTACCGGCGGTTCTTGCCACCTGCCAACGCCAGCCCGCGGCCGCCAGGATAGCGAAGATGGCCAGAACCGCTGCCAGAAGTAGCCAACGACGTCGCGGGCTGGCATCGGCCTCGAAGCCGCTGAACGTGAGTTCGGGACCGAAATCGGGCACCGGCATACTTGCGGGCGGCTTTACCAGCTTGAGCCGTGCGGAAGCGGCGCCCCCAGCAGGCCCAGTTTTGGTTGGTTGGGGTGGCGGACCATGATCCCCGTCCAAGCCGGTCTGGCTTCGCGGGGGTGGAAACGCGGTCTTGGGTGGCTGGGGTAGTGGACCGGGATCGAGTGCGGACGGCCAAATCTCGTTCTGTCTGCCTCCCGCGAGCGGGTCCGAGGCGCTGTCGCGCGTCATGGGTTGGCCGGGAGCCTTCTCGACCGGGACCGGTGCTGCCGGCACGATCACTGGGACTTCCTGAACCGGCGGCGCGACCGGCTCTTGCACCACGCTTGTCACCACCGGTTTCTCCACCCGCGGCGCTACCGGCGCTTGCGTGACTGCGGTAGCGCGCATCAGGTTGGAAGCGGCGGCTTCCATAGCCTGGGGCAGGGGCCGAACCGGATGGGGGTCGTCCAGAAGTTCGACGATGACCTCCGAGAGCGTGGTGAGGATGAGGAGGTGCTTGTCGGTAAAGGCGTTGGGTGTGTCGGAGAAGGCGGCGATCACGCCGATCACCTTCAACCCGCGGCGGACCGGCGCGACAGCGATGGCGCTGATCCCCAGCGCCTGGCAAGCTTCGGGATCGACCCGCGGATCAGTCTGGGCATCGTCGCAGCGCAACGGCTCGCCCGTCCGCACGCACAGCCCGGTGAAGCTGTTCTCGATGCTGAGTTTGGCGCCGACCTCGGGCGCGCTAGTGCCCCAGTTGGCGCGGCAGACCATCTCCTGGCCTTCGGCCAAGGCGATGGCCACGCCGCTGGACCCGGTGAAATTTTGCGCGCGGATGGCCACCGCCAGCAGTTTCTCCGCCAGCGGCGTGTGCGCTCCGAATTCTGGAGCGCTGCGCGCCTGCTCCAGTTCCGATGTCACTGGTCCCTGGGCCGAACCCATTGCCCGACTTCTCCCGTCAAGATGCTCTTGGGTAAAAACATCGTAGCAAGCAGCCCATGTGAAAAACATGACCAAAAGGGCTCAGTCCCCTGCCAAGGGACGGTGCACCTCGGTCATGTCCCAGACCGGCACTAACCCGCTTATAGTCAGCAGTGAGGGTGCGATGAAAAATATCCAGGACGTTCTGCGCGACAAGGAAACCGAGATCGAGAAGTTGACCCGCGAAATCAAGCTGCTGCGCGTTGCGGCGCGCCTGCTAGAGGAGGAAGGCCAGAACCAGCAGGCCAGGGCCCTGGATCCGATCCAGCGCCACGTGGAGACGGCGGCCATGAGCCTGGACGAACCGGTTCTGGATGTCCTGCCGGTGGCGGGGCCGGCCAACGGCGACGCCAACAAGCGCTGGCCGTAGCGGGACGCTAGCACCTGACCCACGGCGGAATCCCTCCCCCATCAAAGTCCGTTGCCGTGCCTGCCTAGCGCCCGCCTTCCTGTAGCGTGCGGCGCAGAAACCCCACCGTCTTCGTCCAGGCCTGGGCCGCGTCGTCTGCTCTGTAACCGGTCTTGTTGGTGGAATTCTCGAAGGCGTGTCCGGCTTCGGGGAAGATCACGATCTCGATGGGCTTGCCGAGTTGCTTCAACTGCTGTTCGAAGGTGCGCACGTCGCTCACCGGGATGCCCCGGTCCTGCCCGCCGAAGATGCCCAGGATGGAGGCGTGGATCTTCTTCAAGCTATCCAGCGACGTGGCCAGGTGCCCGTAGTTGATCACGGTGGCGGCCAGTCGCGAGTCGGCCAGCGCCAGGTCGAGCGAGTACCCTCCGCCCATGCACCAGCCGATCGAGCCCACGCGCGTTGGGTCCACATTCTTCAGGGAGCGCAGGTAATCGGCGGTCGCCAGCAGGTCGCGGTCGGCGCGGTCGTGGGGCAGTCCGCGGCTGAGTTCATGCGCCTCATCGGGAGTGGCCGCCACTTTGCCGCGATACAAGTCCACCGCCAGCGTGACGTAGCCCTGGTCGGCAAGTTTTGCGGCCTGTTCCTTCACCCAGTCGTTCAGTCCCCACCATTCGTGGATGACTACCAGGGCTGGGAACGGGCCCTTGCCTGCGGGCGTGTACAGCATGCCGTTGACGGTCTCGTCTCCGCTCTTGTAGGAGACTGACTTGCCATCAGCAGAAAACGCCGGCAGGGCGACAAAGCACACCAGCAGCAGTAGAACCAGCAAGCGCATGGGAACCTCCGAATGGAGATCGAATCTCATCGAGCTTTCGATTGCACGAAGAGCGCGCAAGGTTCGGAAAGATGATGGTGCAGCCTAGCCGATGAACTCCCGAAAAGCGCTGATCACCTTGGCAGTGACCGCGGGAAGCTCGCGGCGCCCGGCCAGGCTGTGACCGGCGCCTTCGATCACCAGCAGCCTGGTTCGCGCCGGAATCAATTCCAGCGCGGAGGTGATCTCCTCGACCGAAGCGAACTCGTCGCGCGTGCCTTGGGCGAATAGCGACGGCACGTGTAACTGGGGGAAGTGCGCGGTGCGCAATTGTGTGGGACGCCGCGGTGGGTGCAGCGGATATGAGAGCAGCAGCAAAGCCGCGGCCACGCCGGAATCTTCGGCAGCCAGCATGGTGGCCTGGCGTCCGCCGTAGGAGTGTCCGCCGAGGAATATCCGGCTGGGGACGATCTTCCGCATCGCCGTCACCGCTTGCCGCAAGCCTTCGCGATCGCGCGCTGCGCTGCCCGCACCCGGAGGCCCGTGCGGACGCATCTGGCGAAACGGCAGGTCGCAGCGCAGGACCGTCGTTCCACATTCGGCAAATGCTCCTGCGACTGCCAGCAGCAAGGGCGACTGGCAGTTTGCGCCCGCGCCGTGCGTCAGCACCAGAGCATCGCCGTCTGGGGACACGGGTCGGTGCAGAAATCCACGAACGCGTGGCTCGCAGGTTTCATCCAGGAATGGCTCGATAGCGGTGCCGGGCATACCGGCGCCATTGTAGGAGACGCGGCGCGCGGCAACGGCATCCAAATTCTGTATGCCGTGGAGGTGATCGTCGTGGATGATGAACCCGCGCATGTTGGCCGACTGGCTGCCGGCCCTGGTAGCCGCGGCCCGGCGCCAAGCCTGCGCGCCGCATTCCGGCCTGGCTGGGACGGCTTGCCATCGGAAGGCATGGCGTCGTGCTGACGAAGCCGCTAATTTCCATACCTCCATGGTTATTAAGCACTCAAGGGGTTGGAGGCATCAGTCGGCTGAGAGCGCGGCGTAGGAAGACCAGCGACCGTATGCTACAAACAGCAACAGGAGCCCAACCACAAACGGCCCTCCGGCGGCTCTACCGCTCGCCCAGGTGAGCGCGGTCGCACCAATCATGATGATTACCAGCCCGGATGCAGCCAGCGGTGTCAGTTCGCGCCGAATACCCAGAAGCCAGGGCAAAATCAGACCGATCGCGCCGAGCACCTCCGCTACACCGATGAATCGCAGGAACAGTCCTGGTAAGCGCACCAGCGTGACCATCGCCTTAATCGGCAGGACCAGCTTCATGCCGCCGGCGAACAGAAAAAGCAGCGCGAGGAGCCCCTGAATCGTCCACAGGACATAGTTCGTGATCGGTCTGCTCCAGAGCGAATTCCCGCCATGTCCGGTCGATGGTTTTGTAGGGACTTGGCTCGTCATAGTCTCTCCATTTGCTTCTGCCTTCAATCCTGCGGCAGGTCCGGAAGCTCAGCGTCGAGCCATCGCCATGGTCTCGCTGCACCGTGCTGTGGCGATCGCAGTGGCCGACGGCCCGCTGGATGGAGGCCCGCATCCAAGCGCCGCATCTGCTTCGGCATGGGACAGTCTCCCACCTGCGAGGGTTCCACCGCCACCCCCTGGATTCCAAACTGCACCACGGCATGGCTGGCTTTTTGCACAGGGCTTGGGTATACTTTAATTGCCTTAGATGGAAGCGGCGGTTGGAGCAGCATCCGCTGAACAGCGTTATCTGCCTCACGTAGTACCTCCCGATTCATCTCAGCGCAAAATCAAGATAAGGATGTGTGTAACACGTATGGAGCAAGGAACTGTAAAGTGGTTCAACGATGCCAAGGGCTACGGCTTTATCAGCCGTCAGAACGGCGAGGATGTTTTCGTTCATTTCTCAGCGATTCAGAGCGAAGGCTTCCGCAGCCTGCAAGAGGGGCAAGCCGTCCAGTTCAATGTCGTCAAAGGACCTAAGGGCTGGCAGGCAGAGAACGTACAACCTCTCTAAGCGGATGCGGTCTTCCACCCCAGCAAACCAAAATCGGGTTTGCTGGGGACCCCGGTTTCCCGCATCAGCAGCCATCTGGGGCGGCTGTCAGGCCGTCCCTTTTCTTTTTGCGGGGGAACCACAGGCGGCACAGCCCGCCGGCGCCGGCATCGAATAACCTACACCTCTGGTATCTCTGGCCGAGGAGGGGATGCCCTTGCTTTGCAGCCGCTGCCATCACGACAACCCGGAACCGAATCGCTACTGCGGTATGTGCGGCTTCCCCCTGGAAACGCCGCCCGCCAAAGCTGCCGAGGCCGCTTCGCCGGACCAGGAAGCACAACCGGCCCGGGCTTCGGCGGGGACATCCATCCTGGGCCTCAACGCGGAGCCGCTGCCACCCCGCCCCGCAGCCCCCCGACCGGCCATAACCGGGCCTTCGTTTCTGGGCCTGGGTACGGAGCCTGCATCCGACGGCGCCAGCTATCTTCTTGAAGATGATGAGCCCCGCGGCCATCGCGGCCTGTGGACCGCGCTGGTGCTGCTGGTCGTGGTCGCGCTCGCAGGGTGGTATTTTCGGGCAGAGGCGCGCCCCTTGGCCGGCCAGCTCTATGCGGCGGTGCTGGCGCGCGTGAACCCGCAGCCTCCGGCGCCGGCTGCCCCCGCCGTTCCGGCAGCGGACCCTGCCTCGCCCGAACCCGCAGCCGCTGCTCCTCAACCATCCTCCTCTGCAGCCGCCAACGACGCCCCGCCGGCTGCTGGAGTCAGTCCGGACGTGGGACCGCAGCCGGCCGGAGCTGCAACTCCGCCCTCCAAGCCCGATGGCAACGGAGTTTCGGCTGCGAAGGAAAAGTCCGCCGAACCGGCCAAGCCCGACCAGGATGCCACGGAAAATGCTGCTCCCAGCAAAAACACGGGGAAGGCGGCCAAGTTTGCCCACGCTAGCCGTCCGAGGCCGGCGGAGGCGGTCGCGCCGGAGGACAATCCCCAACTGCAACTGGCGCAGAAATACATCCGCGGACAGGGTGTGCGCCAGGACTGCGTAACCGGCCTTGCCTATTTGCGGGAGGCGATGAAGCGTCCCAACGCCGCGGCGGCCAGCCAGATGGGCGCGCTCTATGCCACCGGTACCTGCGTGGCGCTGGACCGCCTGGCCGCGTACCGCTATTTCAGCTCGGCCCTGGAGATGTCCCCCAGCAACGCCTGGCTGGCGCGGGAACGCGATGAGCTCTACGGCCAGATGAGCAGCGCCGAGCGCCGCCAGGCCGACCGGCAGTAGCTAGTTCCTCTTCTCCATCTCCACCGCGCGGGGAAAGAGGATGTTGTTCTCCAGGTGGATGTGCTGGTGCAGGTCCTGCTCGAACTCGCCGAGGGCGCGATACAGGCTGGCATAGGTGGTGCAGCCGTCGGCCGGCACCGCGTACCCTGAGCTGAGTTCCCGCATCTGCTTCAGCTTCCCGCCCGCGCCGTCGTGCTCCGTCATCATCATCTGCACCGGGTTGCGCACCGTGCCGAAGAACGGCGGCGGAACCGGCTGGCCGCGCTCCACCGCCGCCTGCATGCTGTCGATGTACGGGAACAGCACGTTCTCTTCCTTGAACATGTGCGGGGTCAGTTCGTTCCCCAGGTCCTCGAAGCTCTCCTGAATCTTTGCCACTTCGGGATGGTTCTGCCCGTGCGCCGCAACCACCTTCGCCAGCAGCGCCTGGATGCGCGGGACCTCCTGGCGGACGTAGGCGTGGTGCTTGTCGACGATGTGCGCGGTGATTTGGTTCAGCGGCGCGCTGGACCAGTCACGCGCGGGTGCGGCTGCCAAGCGCGCGCTTTCGCTCAGTTCCAGGGAGCGGATAACATCGTCAACGGTTAGGCGCGCGGCGCGGCATGCGTCCTGCAGCGACTTACCGCCGCCGCAGCAATAATCGATGCCCAGTTTTTCGAAGATCCGGGTCGCGCCCGGCAATTCAGCGGCGAGTTCTCGGACGGTCTTGGTCGCAGTAATAGCCATTTGCTTCTTCCTCTCTTGTGGTTGAGCTGGATGGGATGGTTCGTCAGCCGTTTATTGGCAGCCTTCAGCGTGCAACAGGAGGCATGCGCGACTCAGACTTCTCATATGTCTCCCCCAGCCAACCTTTTCTCGTAATCTTTGATATGTTCTTCGGGCAGTTTATCGCTTCCGTGGAACTCGACTGCTCCGCTAATCTTGTTCACAATAACAGGGCCGTTACCCGCGAGGTGGTATTCAGCAATCCCTGTGTCCAGAAATTTCCTTGAGTTATAAAAAAACACCCACCCAAACGGCTTCTCAATCGTGTGTTTCTCCACCACAACGAAGGGATCAGCCGATGTGCTCATCTGCTGGAGTCTTCGTGAGACGATTTCTAAAGCTTCAGCTTTCGTAAGCATATTGAGTCCGTTTTATTGGCAGCAAGGACTTCCGCGGAGCGGGCCCCATCATTTTCTCCTGAAAACAGTCTACCGGGGCGTGACTCCGGCGACGATGACTTTTGTCACGGCCAGCGGCCGTCTCAGTGGGTCTCGCCATCGCCCGGGGCGCGGTCGGGAGTGTCCACGGTCTGGGCGACGGCGGCGTGCGGAATGGGCTGGGGTGGAGTGAAGTTCTCGTCGTCGCGCCCTGCGAGAGCGACTCGCATGAAGTCCATCCAGATGGGCAGGGCGGCGCGCGCGCCCGTTTCCTTGTTGCCCAGGGTCTTCTTCTCGTCGAAGCCTACCCACACTCCACAAGTGATTGAGGGCGAGAAGCCGATGAACCAGGCGTCGGTGAAGTCGTTGGTGGTGCCGGTCTTACCCGCCAGCGGATGCTTCAGGCTGGCGGCGGCGGCGGCGGTCCCGTGCTGCACGACTTGTTGCATCAGGGAGGTCATCACCCGCGCCGTCTGCGGCGTGGTCACGTCCTTCACTTCGGGGTAGTCTTCCTCCAGCACCTGTCCCTGGTAGTCGGTGACCCGGCGGATGTAGCGCGGCACTACCCGCACCCCATCGTTAGCGAAGGTAGTGAACGCCGCAGTCTGCTCGATCAGGGTCACCTCGGCAGCGCCGATCGCCACCGGCAGATACGCCGGCAAAGGCGAAGTAATGCCGAATCGCCGGGCGGTTTCGATGACGGCATTGATCCCCAGGCGGTCCGCGAGCTTCAGCGCGGGGATGTTGCGCGATTGCGAGAACGCCCGCCTGAGCGTGATGCTGCCTTCAAACTTGCCATCGTAATTGTGGGGAGCGTAGGGACCGGAGGCGGTGGTGAAGGTCACCGGGGCGTCGAGGATGACATCGTCGGGCGAAGCG
>DATNJE010000352.1:0-9662 GCA_035604095.1 Terriglobales bacterium | reverse complement strand
ATCGCGGCCAGTGAGGCGCCGCACGAAATAACTGCCTGTTTCCCCAATCAGATTCGGTGGTCATTGCCGGTTGCGCGGGAAATGGCATCTGGCCTGCATTTCGTCAGAATCTTGTGGCAGGTTCAAATTTACAGACGGACTGGCCACGGAGAGGAAGACACCATGTCCGGGTATGATTCTCCCCAGAAGACATCTGAGCATGATTCTCCCCCGAAGACCGGCGGCGGTATGACAACGGTGTGGAAGGTGATAGCTGGCGTGGGCGGCGTCTATGTGCTGGCTTCGCTGTTTCTGATGTTCGAGGCGCGCGCGCGCATCGGCAACTTAGAGGCGGGTCAAACCGCCACCGCGGCCACCCTGGATAAGTTCGGCCAGCACCTCGAATCCACGGATTCGACCATGCGGGCTTCTACCGACGCCCTGGCCCAGAAGCTGGGCATGACAGAAAAGGAGCTCGACGACCGCACCGCACAACTGCAGCAGCAACAGAAAGCCTCGGTATCCCAACTGGAGAAGGAGCAGAAAGAGCAGATCGAGGGCGTGAAGACCGAGGTGGGCAGCGTGAGAACCGAGGTGGGCAGCGTGAGGACCGATGTCGACGCTACCAGGTCAGACCTGCAGGGAACCAAGGACCAGCTCCAGCAAACCGTCGGCGACCTGGGTATGCAGAGCGGTCTGATCGCGCGCACGCGGGAGGACCTGGAGACGCTGAAGCGCCGCGGCGAGCGTAACTACTACGAATTCACCCTGATGAAAGGCCAAGGCCCGGAGCGGGTCTCCACCGTCAGCTTGCAACTCAAGAATGCGGACCCCAAACGCGGCAAGTACACTCTCAATGTGGTGGCGGACGATCGTGTCATCGAGAAGAAAGACCGCACCATGTTTGAGCCCCTGCAGTTTTACACCGGGCGTGACCGGCGGCTCTACGAGCTGGTCATCTTCACGGTTGACAAGGGCAAGGTCAGCGGCTACGTGAGCACTCCCAAAGAGATGGTAGCGCAGGTGCAATAGGAGAGCGTGCGCCGAACGAGAGAGTCGAGCAGTTCACGGTGGCCGGCCTTTTCCCCTGGCAGGGCCGGGAACTGCTCGACGTGTCTTTGTGCCGCCCCCTCGCACACCTGAAATTTTCCGGTGGTAACCGCGAGTGGCCGGCGGTGCATCTGGCCGGTGTGCCGTCCGGGTGCTACCAGCATGGCCTTGCCGGGCCGGCCGATTCGCCGTTTGCCCTACAGTCGTTCCCACCACTTCACATGGGAACGCGTTTAGACCGGTCCCGCAGCCGGTGTACCCAGGTTCGTGCACGAAGCCGGGTACGCCGGCTCGGCAAATGCTCTAGTGAGCGTCGTGATCCCAGTCGCGGTCGGTGTGCCACTGGTGTGCGTGGCCGTCCCACCATCCATGCTGTTCGCGCCAGCAACGCTCGCGCTCGGCGTTCAGGTCGCGCCGCCGGTCATTCGCCTGGGGGCTGCGCTCGCCATGTTTGCGAATTGCCTCATCGAGTCTGGCCTCCGCCTTTTCAATTCGCTGCTGGCACCTTTCCCTCTCGCCAGCATGTGCAGGTGGCACCGCGGCAACAAACAGCAGCACGCTCAACACTGCGGCAGCAACCGCCGACTTTCCGAATCTTGCGTTGTGCATCGATCTCTCCTTGTCGTGATCTGTGCTAGCCTCGCACTACTCCCGCCGGTGAACGAAGAGCGGGAAGTGGAAGCGGGAGCAGCGCGGAATTATCTCACATCACTGGTGCGTGTTCCCCGCCGCAGGTGGTCTGGCCAGAACCAGCAAACCGTCGGCGACCTGGCATACAGAGCGGTCTGATCGCGAACCAACAGAGCCAGTCAAGCCTTCTTAAGCATCCGCACCAGGAGAACGAGCACAACCGCTCCCAGTATCGCGACCAGGATGCTGGGGATGAGACCACCACTGGTGGAGAAGCCCAGCATGCGCATGATCCAGCCGCCGACCATGCCCCCCACAATGCCAAGCACGATATCCATGAGCGTTCCATACCCGGAACCCTTCATGATCTTGCCGGTGGCCCAGCCGGCAATGAGTCCCACGATAATCACCCAAATCAGCCAGAACATGTGACTTCCTCCTTACCGCCGGCCTGAAAGCGGCCCGCAGGCGTTCTGCCCAGCAACTCGGGAAATCGCGAGGCGCGGCAGAGTAGTTTCCGGGGCGCCCGGCTGTCAACAGGGATCTCCGTTTTGGAAGGAACGGCGCCCTGCGTAACAAAATTACGCGCTGTGCCTGTCTTTCTTTCCGGGCCGGGTAGCACTGTTGTAATCTGCGCCGCTTCGTCAAACCGCGTGAAAATACCCGAGTGATGCGGCTCCGCACGAAGTGCGCGGTGTTCCTGCTGCTGCTTTGTGGGTTGGCCCCAGACTGGCTGTCCGCACAGCAGGCGGTTCGGAACCGCGACAACCCAGCCCCGGCCTCACGCACCGCTCGCGGGAGCGAGAGCCGGCATCAAGATCCGGCGGCGGTTCGGCTGCTGAGCCTGGACGAGGGCTTGTCGGTTCTCGGCGCCGCCCTGGAATCCCGTGTTCACCTGGGCGCCAAGTCGGATTGCTCGCACCTCGTCCATGCCATCTACGAGCGTGCCGGCTTCCCCTACCCGTATGTCAGCTCCTCGGACCTGTACGCCGGCATCAGCGAATTTCGCCGGGTCGCGCGTCCGCAGCCCGGCGACCTGGTGGCCTGGCCCGGACATGTGGGGATCGCCATCAGTCCGGTGCAGCACTCCTTTTATAGTGCGCTGCATTCCGGGCTAGGCGTGGAGAAGTACGACGACCCTTATTGGAGAGCGCGCGGACGGGCCCGCTTTTATCGTTATGTCAAAGCAGCCCCGGGGACGGTTCAGGCCGCCAACGCCCGCACTGCGCGCCTGTCGCCCGCAACGTTTGGGAGCGCGGAATCACGCGGCGACCAGGAAAAATCCGGGATAAGAATGCCCGCATCCGAGCCGCCCGAAGTCCACGCGGTGATTCCCACCGTGGCGGTCATAGATTCAGCGCGGCCCAGCACCGGCGAAATCACAGAGGCGCTGTCACAGGCATTCAGCGATACCGCGGAAGCGCTCGGCGGGCAAGACGTGTTGGCGCTGCCTCATCCTCTGATCGTATTTGATCAGTTGGAAGTCGAACAGGTGCGCATCGAACGCGGCGAGGGGTGGGCCGAGATCAGGATCAGGCATCCTTTGCCGGTCGCGGGAGGGCAGGTGAAGCACGGCAAACCGCCGGAACGGCAGCGGTGGCTGCTGCGTCATCGGGATCAGAACGGTTGGGAGCTGGTGCTTCCGCAGGGAGAGATTTACCTTCCGAGAGATGCCGCCGTGCGACTCCTGGCGCACCAGCTTACGGACATCGCCGATAATCCGGAAGCGCCCAGTGGCGGGCGCCAGAAAGCACAGCTAGCCCGCCTCCTCAATGCGCTTCTCCAATGACCGCATCCGAATGCTAGGCCGCCAATTCCCCCGGCGACATCTCGTCCACGTAGCACCACATCCACGATTCGCCCGGCTCGATGGAGCGTATCAAGGGATGGCGGGATGACTTGAAGTGCTTGGTGGCGTGCTTGTTTTTCGAGGAATCGCAGCAGCCCACGTGTCCGCAGGACAGGCAGAGCCGCAGGTGGACCCAGGTATCACCCAATTTCACACACTCTTCGCACACATGCTTATCAGTGGTTGTGAACCGGATCTGATCGGTGTGTTTGCATTTCATCGGCTACCTCCGTTGCCGCCGGTGGGCAGTTGAACCTAGATTTCCGCTAACGCGCGGTGAACCAAATGGACGGCGATCGCCCCCTCGCCGACGGCGGAAGCCACACGCTTCACATTGCCCGAGCGAACGTCGCCGACCGCGAACACTCCGGGAAGACTGGTTTCCAGCATTTGTGGAAGCCGGCTGAGGGGCCAGGCGGCGGTTGGTGCGAAGCCGGCAGCCGCATCCAGATCCCGTCCGGTAAGGATGAAACCTTTGTCATCGAGGGCAAGGCAGCCTTTCAGCCACTCGGTTCGCGGGGACGCGCCGGTCATCAGGAACACGTGCCGAATTTCATGGGTTGAAGTTTCGCCGGTGGCGCCATCGCGCCAAGTGACGCGTTCGAGCCTGGTGTCACCCTCCAAATCCACGATCTCGGTCCGGTAATGCAGTTCGATGGCAGGGTTCTCCGTGATGCGCTGGATCAAATATCGCGACATGGTGTCCGCCAACCCTCCGGAGCGCACCAGCATGTATACCTTGTGCGCGGTCTGCGAGAGGAACACAGCGGCTTGTCCGGCGGAGTTGCCTCCGCCGACCACGATGACGTCTTCATCGCCGCACAGTTGCGACTCGATGTAGGTCGCGCCGTAGTAGATTCCCTGGCCTTCGAACTTCTTCAGATTGGCGAGTCCCGGCTTCTTATATTGAGCGCCGGTGGAAATGATCACGGCGCGAGCGGGAATCACGCTGCCGTTATCCAGGACCACCTCATACGGCCGGCGGCCGCAGTTGAGCCGCACCACGCCGTGGCCCACCATCATCTTGGCCCCGAATTTCTGCGCTTGCGCGATAGCGCGCGCCGCCAGCTCCTCGCCGGAGACTCCGGTGGGAAACCCCAGATAGTTTTCTATCTTGGAGCTCGATCCCGCCTGCCCGCCGGGAGCGTCGGTCTCAATCACCAGAGCGTCCAAACCCTCGGACGCGGCGTAGACAGCCGCCGCCAGGCCGGAAGGCCCGGCGCCGACGATGATCACATCCCGCACCTTCGAGGTATCAATGCTGACGTTGAAACCCAGGCAATCCGCAAGCTGCCGCGTCGAGGGATTGCGCAGCACGGTTTGCCCGCGGCAAACCACAACCGGGACGTCGGCCAATTGGACGGCAAAACGGTCGAGCAGTTCCTGCGAGGTTTTATCGGTATCGAGATCGATATAGGTGTAAGGATGAGCATTCCGGCTCAGAAACTCGCGCAGACGCAGAGTCTGGGCGGAGTGGCGGGAACCCATCACGATGACGGTGCCCAGGCCGCGGCTGATGAGCGCCAGCCGGCGCAGGATGAAAGCCCGCATGAAAACTTCGCTCAGCTCGGCGTCCCTTGCCACCAGCGACCGTAAGCCGTCGCCGCTGATTTCGAGAAACTCACCGGCTTCCGTAACGCGGCCCCGCACCAGGCAGCGCTGACCGGAGATCATGGTGATCTCGCCGGTGAACTCACCGGGGCCGTGTGTCGTTATGGGGCGCTCGCCGGTAAGATCCGGCTGCACGATCTCCATGTTTCCCGACAGCAGCACGAAAAAAGGGACTTCCGTATCGCCGGGCTGAAACAGGATCTCGCCCGGCTCGACCTTTCGCAGCTTGCTGCCGGGGCGAACCCGGGCGATCTGCGCCGCGGTCAAGACGGGAAAAGCCTGGGTGCGGGCATCGAGCGCGCTAGGTACAGGCCAAGCAGACATAGTTCCTCATCCCCGAACAAACTGTGCGTAGTAGATGAAGCAGGCGCAGAGTTGGTTCACGTCGCCACAGCAGTGCCCGACCACGTATACTTCGGACCCGTCTGATCGCGGTGCAACCTTCCTGGGTTATGAGCGATGGCGGAAAGAGCGTGATCGAGAGGGCTCGCACAATCAGCAGTCCGCGACCCCAAATAAGATTGCCCAAGGCAGCGAAAGGATTCGCCTCTTTCACGGGGCCGCACTATGGCTGACTCATCCGCCCACGCGACGCTGAGCCTCTGGCGGCCTTTGCGTACGCCGACGTTTCGCAATCTCCTGGCCGCGGATGTCGTATCCGATGTGGGCACGTTCATGCAGAGCGTGGGCGCTGCCTGGCTGATGATCTCGCTCAACGCGGGCCCGCTCTATGTGGCGCTGGCACAGACTGCCTCCGCTCTGCCCTTCTTTGTCTTCGCGCTTCCCGCGGGAGCGATAGGCGACATTGTCGATCGCCGCAGATTGATCCTGTACACCGAAACCTGGATGGTTGCGGTTGCCATCGCGGTTGCCGCGCTCACCATCAGCGGCTGGATCTCCCCGCTGTTTCTCCTCATTCTGACCTTCGCTTTGTCCGCTGGAGATGCGTTTGAAACCCCTAGCTGGCGCGCCGTGTTGCCCGAACTGGTCCGCAAAGAAGATCTTCCGGCTGCTTCGGCGCTGAACGGCATCGAATTCAATTTCGCCCGGGCCGTCGGACCGGGACTGGCTGGAATTGTCATCGCCGCGGCCGGCGTCGGCCCAGCCTTCCTGATCAATGCGGCTTCGTTCATCGGTGTCATCGTCGTGATCGCGCGCTGGAAACGAGTGCTTCACCAGCGAACCGCGCCCCCGGAGACGGTCGCGGGCGGCATGGTTGCGGGCATCCGATACGTCCGCAATTCACCGGCGATTCGCACCCTGCTGATGCGGTCAGGATCCGTCTTATTCTTCGCCACCGGCCTCACCGCCTTGCTGCCTCTCATTGCTCACTCCGTGAAGAACAGCCCGATTGTTTATGGAATCCTGCTCGGATGTTTTGGCTTGGGCGCGGTGCTCGGCGCCGTGGTGATGCAGCGCGCGCGGGCCCGCTGGTCGGCCGAAGCCGTGGTCTCGGCTGGGGTTGCGCTCTACGGTCTCGCCACCCTGGCCGCCAGCACGCTGCGAGTTCTTCCGGCGCTGTGTGCCGCCATGTTCATTGCCGGTTCAGCCTGGATCATGTTCATTTCCCTGATCAACGTGCTGATCCTGAATCACGCCCCGGACTGGGTCCGCGCCCGCGTGCTTTCCGTCTCCACCCTGGTCTTTCAAGGGGCAGTTGCCGCGGGAAGCGCATCTTGGGGCGGCGTCGCCGCGCGTCTTGGCATCCATGCCGCCCTGCTCTGTGCCGGGGCGGGAACGATCGCAACAACCGCACTGGCTCTATTTTTCCGGTTGCCGGATGCCACGGTTGATCTGACCGCCTGGAACCATTGGCGCTTGCCCGCCTTGGTGGGCGGTGTCCTTCCGGCAGGCGAAGATTCCGGCCCTGTGCTGGTCACCGTTGAATACGAAGTGATCCCTGAAAATGCGCAGGAATTCATGAAGGCGGCGCGCTGCTATGGACGCATTCGGCGCCGCGATGGCGCGACGCGGTGGGGCATTTTCCGCGACCTGGAGAAAGCGGACCGGTATCTTGAAACCTTTATCGTGACTTCATGGGCGGAGCATCTCCGGCAACATGAGCGCATGACGCGCGCGGATCACGAGATTGAAGAGCAGTTGCAACGATATGTCCGTGGCAGTCCAACGGTGCGGCACCTGGTTTCGGCTGGAACTGATCGTTGATCTGTTTTGTCTCCGTGTCCCTGGCGTGTTGACCGTCTTTCGCGCCCGCCCCTACAATCGAAAGTTCTCGCATCAGCCCTGACGCTCGATGGCGCTGCGCCTGTTCAACACGCTTTCCGCCAAGGTGGAGGAGTTCCAGCCGCAGCAGGACCACCTCGTGCGCATGTATTCCTGCGGGCCCACGGTGTACGACTACGGCCACGTGGGCAACTTCCGCACCTTCGTCTTCGTGGACATCCTGCGGCGCTTCCTCGAGCAGAGCGGCTACAAGCTGAAGCACGTCATGAACATCACCGACGTGGACGACAAGATCATCCGCAACGCCGCCCAGCAGGGGGTCACGGTCGGCGAGTACACCAGGAAATACGAGCAGGCCTTCCGCGAGGACATGCAGACGCTGAGCCTGGAGACGCCCGAGCTGATCGTGCGCGCCACCGAGAACATCCCCGAGATGGCCGCGTTCATCGCCGGCCTGGTGCAGAAGGGATACGCCTACCGCGCCGACGACGGCTCCTACTACTTCCGCATCGCCAAGTTCCCCGAGTACGGCAAGCTCTCCAAGAAAGACTTCGCCGGCATGGAGGCGGGCGCGCGCGTGGACGTGGACGAGTACGACAAGGATAACGCCCGCGACTTCGCGCTGTGGAAAGCGCCCAAGCCGGGCGAAGCGTCGTGGGAGACCGAGATCGGGCCCGGGCGTCCGGGCTGGCACATCGAGTGCTCGGTGATGGCGCGCAAGTTCCTGGGTGACACGCTCGACATGCACTTGGGCGGCGAAGACCTCATCTTCCCGCACCACGAGAACGAGATCGCGCAATCGGAGGCGCTGACCGGCAAGCCCTTCTCGCGCTTCTGGGTGCACGCGCGCTTCCTGCTGGTCGAAGGCGAGAAGATGTCGAAGAGCCTGGGCAACTTCTACACCCTGCGCGACCTGGTGTTGAAGGGTCACAAGCCGTCGTCGATCCGGTATCTGCTCACGTCCGTGCCCTACCGCCGGCAGCTCAACTTCACCTTCGACGGTCTGAAGCAGGCGGCCAGTTCGGTCGAGCGGCTGCGCAACTTCAAGCTGCGCCTCGAGACCGGACACTTCGAGCCGGGCTCCAATCCCAAGATCGCCGCGCTGGCTCACACTGGCGGCGAACGCTTTACCGCTGCGATGGCCGACGACTTGAACACCGCCGAAGCGCTGGCTGCGGTCTTCGACACGGTGCGCGAAGTGAACGCCGCTGCCGATACCGGCGAAGTGAAGAAAGACGACATTCCTCCGCTGCTTGCCGTGATCAAGCGGTTCGACGAGATCTTCGACGTGCTGCGCGACACCGACGCGCCCAAGATCGAGCGCATCATGGAATGGGCGAAGAGCGAAGGCAAAACTGCGGCGGCCACAGCCGAGGCGTCGCGGGCGCTCAGCGATCAGGCGATCCAGGACTTGATCGCCAAGCGCGAGGCCGCGCGGCACGCCCGCGATTTCAAAGCGTCAGACGCGATCCGCGCCCAGCTCGCCGAAGCCGGCATCATCCTCGAGGACACCAAGGACGGCCTGCGCTGGAAGAGGAAGTAGCGCCGGCGTCCCACCGCCCCGAAAAAGCTGATCGTCTAGTGGTCCTGCGCTCCCACCGCCTGTGCGGCCGCGGAGACGTCCACCTCACGCATGAACTTGGCCGCTTCTTCCGGCGGCGTGGGGTTGATGTAGAACCCGGTTCCCCACTCGAATCCTGCCGTTTTGGTGAGCTTGGGCATGAACTCGATGTGCCAGTGGTAGTGGTCGTTGATGGGATCCTGCAGCGGCGAGCTGTGCACCACCAGGTTGTAGCTGGGGTTCTCCAGCACGCGGTCGGCGCGCACCAGCATGTCCTTGATGGCCTTGGCCAGGCTCTCGTACACGTGCGATGGCGAGTTCTCAAAGGCCGACTCGTGCCGCTTGGGCAGGATCCAGGTCTCGAACGGGAAGCGCGGCGCGTACGGACCCATGGTCACGAAATCCTTGTTCTCCGAGACCACGCGGGTGTTGTCCGAGAGCTCCTGCAGGATGATGTCGCAGAAGACGCAGCGCTCTTTGTAGATGTAATACTGCTTGGCGCCTTCCAGCTCCTCGATCACCTGCTTGGGCAAAATGGGCAGGGCGATGAGCTGCGAGTGGGCGTGCTCCAGCGACGCGCCTGCCGGCTCGCCGTGGTTCTTGAACAGCAGGATGTACTTGAAGCGCTTGTCCTGCCGCAGATCAAGGATGCGGTCGCGCATGGCCCACAGCACGTCCTCGATGCGCTTCTCGGGCAGCGTGGGCAGGGTGGCGTTGTGGTCGGGGGTCTCGATGATGACCTCGTGCGCGCCCACCCCGTTCATCTTGTCGAACATGCCCTGCGCCTGGCGGTTCATG
>DATNJE010000351.1:0-10130 GCA_035604095.1 Terriglobales bacterium | reverse complement strand
CTTCACTCACACTCTCCCTAACCTGTCATCCCGAGTGAAGCGCGACCGAACGGAGTGAGGGAGCGCGAGTCGAGGGACCCCTGCCCACAGCAATAGTCTTTGCCAAGTAGGGGTCCTTCGACTCGCTTTCGCTTCGCACGCGAAGCTCGCGCTTCGCTCAGGATGACAAGCTTTGTTATGATGCTTTGCTTTCCGGAGGACACATGAGCTTAGGCATCGCACGCGTGGTATGCATGTTGTTTCTGCTGGGTCTGATGATGTTTGGAGAAACGAAATCGGGTGGCCCGCCGCCGGTCACCGGCAAGCCGGTCACAACCGCGGACGGCCTCAAGTACTGGGACGTCAAGGCCGGCACCGGCGCCACCGCCACCGCCGGCCACAAGGTGAAGGTTCACTACACCGGCTGGCTCACCAACGGCAAGAAATTCGACAGCTCCGTCGATCGCAAGGAGCCGTTTGAATTCCAGCTCGGCGCCGGTCAGGTGATCAAGGGCTGGGATGAAGGCGTAGCTGGAATGAAAGTCGGCGGCAAGCGCCGGCTGGAGATTCCTTCGGAGCTCGCTTATGGCAACCGTGGCGTCGGTGGCGGACTGATCCCGCCCAATTCCACCTTGCTCTTCGACGTCGAACTGCTGGATGTGAAGTAACTCCTGTTTTCGCCGGGCGGCGGGTGGGTTTTCGCCCGCCGCTCTGCGCCCCATCCTTCAAGGCAAAACCTGCATCTAAGATAAGAGTTTTTTGTAGTTCCGCGACCCGCTTCTGGGATAAGCTCTCGGCATCTCCCGCCACTTCGTCAGGGCCGGCCCCGGCCAGCCTCGGGGCAGAACGTGAAGTCGTCCGCATTTGCCGCGCCACGCGTCCTGGAGGCACCTATGCGAATCCTCGACGTCCACGGTGACAACGCTCCTTTCTTTCAAGAACTGGCCCAGGCCCGGCGGCGGGTCTTGGTGGTGGATTATGACAGCGTGATCGCGCCCTGCAACACGCCCAGCGGCGTGCCCTATCCCACCATCACTGAACTTCTCGACTGCATCATGACCACCAGCCGCACCCGCGTGGTCGTGATCACCGGAGGCGAAGCGGCGGAACTGGCCTCGCCTTTGTCCGGATCCACTCCCGACCTCTGGGAAAGCGAGGCATCTCGCGGCCCTGACGCGATGTTTCCCGGCATGTTGTCGAGGCTGGAGGAAGACACCGCCGTGGCCTTCCTCAGCGATCGCGATCGGCTCTTTCCCGCCCTTCCCGAAACGGCCTGCGGCGGCGGCGTATCGCGCGCCAAGAACTCCGCCGGCGGCCAGGATTTCGTGCAGTTCCTGGTAGACTGGCTGCGCGTCTGCGGTGGTGAAATCTGCTGACCGCGTGCACCCCTCCTGTGCCGCCCGCGAATCTAACCGGAAGATGGGGGTTTCGATGCGCGTAAGTCTCAGGCTGTTCGTTCCCGTGCTGCTGGCGGTGATTGCCGTCTCGCTGCTGTTTTCCGGCTACCAGGTGCGGAGAGACCGCAGGATCCAGGAGCGCGATCTGTCGCGGCGCGCGGCCCTGCTGGCCGACAGCCTGGAAGAGAGCGTGACGCCGGTTCTGGGCTCGCACCAGCAATTGCAGCGGCTGGTGGAGCGCTTCGGCAGCCGCGAGAGTCTGGCGGGGATCGCCGTGTACGACAACCGCGGGCGCGCGCTGGCGGTGAGTTCCGGACTCGGGCAGCGGCTGGCATCGCCTCCCGCCGCGGTACGGCAGGCCATCGAGAAAGGCGCCGGCGCCGGCGGGTTCGTCACCCTGGGAGATAGCCCGGCGTATATCTACGCCACGCCGCTCCAGCGCGACCAAGAGGCCGCTGGCGCGCTCGCCATCGTGCAAGACACCGCCTACATCGCCCGCCAGGGCACGCACTTGTGGCGCTATCTGCTGTTCAGCATCGGGGTGCAGGTGGTGTTGATTATCCTGATCAGCTTCTTCATGGTGCGGCACAGCATCCTGGCTCCAGTGGCGAAGACGGCGCAGTGGATGCGCGCGCTGCGCATGGGCACTGCCACGGCGCCGGCCGCGGGCGGGACCGAGCTGCTCAATCCCCTCACCCGCGAGGTGGCGACCTTCGCCGCCAGTCTCGCCGCGGCCCGTGCCTCCGCCGAGAACGAAGCGCAACTACGCGCCGCCGCCGATTCCTCCTGGACCGCCGAACGTCTGAGCGTCTCCCTGCGCAGCAAGCTGGCGGAGAGCCCACTGTTCGTGGTGGCCAACCGCGAGCCCTACATGCACGTGCGGCGGGGGAAAGGGATCGAAACCATCGTTCCCGCCAGCGGCCTGGTGACGGCGCTGGAGCCCATCCTGTGCGCCTGCGACGGCACCTGGATCGCGCACGGCAGCGGCGACGCCGACCGCGAGATGGTGGACGGGCGCAACTGCGTACGCGTCCCGCCCGAGCAGCCGCGCTACACCCTGCGCCGGGTGTGGCTGACCAAAGAGGAAGAAGAGGGATACTACTTCGGCTTCTCCAATGAAGGCTTGTGGCCGTTGTGCCACATCGCGCACACCCGGCCGGTATTCCGGGAGAGCGATTGGGAATGGTATCGCGCGGTGAACGTCAAATTCGCCGAGGCCGTGCTCGACGAGATGGCCAGCACCCAGCGCCCGGTGGTGATCGTGCAGGATTACCACTTCGCACTGCTGCCCCGCCTGATCAAGCAGCAGCGGCCGGACGCGCGCGTCGCCATCTTCTGGCACATCCCCTGGCCGAACCCGGAAGCGTTTGGCATCTGTCCCTGGCAGCGCGAGCTGCTGGACGGCCTGCTGGGCGCGGACCTGATCGGATTCCACATCCAATCGCACTGCAATAATTTCTTGGAAACCGTGGACGGGGCGCTGGAGTCCCGCATCGACTGGGAACACTTTGCCGTGAACCGCCATGAGCACCTCACGTCGGTGCGTCCGTTCCCCATCAGCGTGGTTTGGGAGGAACCGGCGCCCGGCAAGAAGCCGAAGCCGGTGTACAAGCAACAATCGGCGCTGCTCAACGAGATGGGCGTGGAGGCGCTTTTCCTGGGCGTGGGCGTGGACCGCGTGGATTACACCAAGGGCATCCTGGAGCGCTTTCTCGCCATCGAGCGCTTCCTGGAAAAATATCCCGCCTACCAGGGCAAGCTGACGTTCGCGCAGATCGGCGCCCCCAGCCGCACCCACATCAAGCGCTATCACGACCTGCTGGCGGAAGTGGAAGCGGAGGCCGACCGCATCAACTGGCGCTTCCAGTCCGGCAAGTGGAAGCCCATCGTCTTCCTCAAGCGCCACCACAGCCACGAGCAGATTTCGCACTTCTACCGCGCCGCCGATTTTTGCCTGGTGACCTCGCTGCACGACGGCATGAACCTGGTGGCCAAGGAATTCGTCGCCGCTCGCGACGACGAGCAGGGGGTGCTGCTGCTCAGCATCTTCACCGGGGCTTCCCGCGAGCTGCACGACGCCCTGATCGTGAATCCTTACGACACCGAGCAACTCGCCGACGCCATCTTCCGCGCCCTGGAGATGGAGCCCGGCGAGAAGAAGGCGCGCATGCAGCACATGCGCCGCGCGGTGAAGGAGAACAATGTCTATCGCTGGGCCGCCAAGCTGATCGGAGAACTGTGCGAGACCCGGCTCGGCCCGCGAGAAAAAACGCGCGAAGAATCTCGGGAGCTGGCGGCGCGATGAGTAAGCGCTGGGCGGCGCTAGCCTGTGACTACGATGGGACGCTGGCCACCGGCGGCCGCGTCCGCCGCGCGACCCTGAAAGCGCTCGGTGAAGTGCGGGATTCGGGCCGCAAGCTGCTGCTGGTGACCGGCCGTGAACTCCCAGACCTGTTCGAAGTCTTTCCCCTGATCTCGCTCTTCGACCGCGTAGTGGCGGAGAACGGCGCCGTCATCTATGACCCTGCGAGCGGCAAGCGGCGCCTGTTGGCCGGCCGGCCATCGCGCAAGCTGGTGGAGGCGCTGCGGGCGCGCCGGCTGGCGCCGCTCTCGGTCGGACGTGCCATTGTCGCGACCGCGCGCGCGCAACGGCGGGTGGTCTCCCAAGTGATCCGCGAGCTGGGGCTGCCGCTCGAGGTCATGCTCAACAAGCGCTCGGTGATGGTGCTGCCGCAAGGCGTCAACAAGGCCAGCGGCCTGCTGGGGGCCCTGCGCGAGATCGGCGTCACGCCCAAGGACACCGTGGGCGTCGGCGATGCCGAGAACGACGAAGACTTCCTCGCCCTCTGCGGCTACTCCGCCGCCGTTGCCAATGCGCTGCCCAGGCTCAAGCGCAAGGTGGATGTTGTGACCTCGGCCGGCTACGGCGCGGGCGTGGTCGAGCTGGTGAAGCACCTGCTGAACGGAACGCGATGACTTTGCGCTTCCTCCATCGTCCCTTACGATAGGTCCGGCCTGACCGTGGCTGCCCGGAGGACAACGTGAGATTTCGCCTCGCCGCATGCGCGGCCATTTTATTGTTCGCATCTCTTGCCGGCGCCGAGCAACCCGCCGCGCCGAGCGCCCTGGTGGACCGAGTTGGCAACACCGGCTTCGTTCTGCTCCGCGCCGAGAGCTTCAAGGCACTGGAGCCCAAACAGCAGGCCCTGGCTTATTGGCTCACACAGGCTTCCATCGCCATCGATCCCATTATTTATGACCAGTTGTCCCCGTACGGCCTGCGGCAGAAGCGGTTGCTGGAAGAGATCGTCGCGCATCCCGAGGGCATCGACCCGGCGGCGATGGGCAAGATCACCGACTTCGCCAAGGTCTTCTGGGGCAACCGCGGCAATCACAACGAGAACACCGCGCAGAAGTTTCTTCCCGCATTCACTTTCGACGAGCTGAAGCAGGCGGCGCTCACGACGCAGCGCCACGGCGCCATGAAGACCGCCTACGGCGATCTACCTCCGCTAGCCACGCCCGCGCAACTGAACAAGGAACTCGGCGAGCTGAAAGCGTCGCTGCTCGATCCCAGCTTCGAGGCCATGATGACGGCCAAGAGCCCCGAAGGCGGCAAGGACATCATCCAGGCCAGCTCGAATAACTTTTATTCCGGCGTGAGCCTTGCCGACTTGAAAGACTTCAAGGATCAGCATCCGCTCACTTCGCGGCTGGTGAAAGGCAAGGACGGCAAGCTCCACGAAGAGATTTATCGCGCCGGCACGCCCGACGGCCGCATCCCACCCGGCCTCTATGCCACCTACCTGCGCCGCGCCAACCAGTGTCTCGAGAAAGCGCGCGCGGCAGCGGAACCCAGGCAGGCGCAGGTGATTGCCGATCTCATCCGCTTCTACCAGACCGGCGACTTCCAGGACTGGCTCAAGTTCGGCGCCGACTGGGTGCAGGACAATTCGCCGGTGGACTTCGCCAACGGCTTCATCGAGATTTACCGCGACGCGCGCGGCGCCAAGGGCAGCTCGCAGAGCTTCGTCTCGGTGACCGACAAGCCGCTGACCGACGCCATGGTGAAGCTGGCCGAGAACGCGGAATACTTCGAACAGAAAGCGCCCTGGGATGAAAAGTACAAGCGGCACAGCTTCCGGCCGCCGGTGGTGAAGGCGGTCGAAACCTTAATCGAGACCGGCGACTTCCAGGTCACCACCATCGGCGACAGTCTTCCCAACGAGAACCAGATCCGGGAGAAATACGGCAGCAAGAACTTCCTGTTTACCGGCAGCACCCGCGCGCTGAATGAGGCTGAGGGATTCGCCAGGCTGGAGGAATTCGCCGCCACGCCCGAAGAGATTGCGCGCGGCAAGAAGTACGGCGACGAAGCCGAGGATCTGATGACCGCGCTGCACGAGGTCATCGGCCACGGCTCCGGCAAGCTCAGCGAGCGTTTGAAGGACGGCTCCGAGCCGTACTTGAAGGAGTATTACTCCGCCATGGAAGAGGCTCGCGCCGACCTGATGGCGCTGTGGAATGCCTGGGACCCCAAGCTGAAGGAGCTCGGCCTGATCTCCGACCAGGACGAAGTCGCCAAGGCCATGTACGACCGCGAGACATGGGTGGTGATCACCCAGCTTCGCCGCATTCCCAAGGGCGATACCCTCGAGGAAGACCACGCCCGCGACCGGCAACTGATCGTCCGCTACATTCAGGACAAGACCGGCGCCATTGAGCAGTTCGACCGCGACGGCAAGACTTACCTCCGGGTGAAGGACTATCAGAAGATGCACGAAGGCGTGGGCATGATGCTGGCCGAGATCATGCGCATCAAGGCCGAGGGCGATTACGACGCCATCAAGGCGCTGACCGAACGCTACGCGGTGCACTTCGACCCCGCGCTGCGCGACCAGGTGGTGGCCCGCTACAAGCAGCTCAACATCCCGACCTATTGGGCGGGGATCTACTCCTGGCTGGACGCGGCCTTCGACGCCAAGGGGAACGTGAAAAGTGTCGCGATCGAATATCCGCACGACGTCGCGAGCCAGTACCTGGGCTACGCCGCGATGTACGACAAGGGACTCGCGCGGCAGTTTCCTGCGAAGGGCGGGAACTCCGCTTCGAAGGACCATCACTAGCAGTTTAAGCAGGGGGACAGGCGACGTGACCAAGCCCAAACACTGCTAGCGCTCAGGCCGCCGGACCTGTCGAAGCAGCGCCGCCAGCGCTGGCGGAGGCCTGCTCGCTCCATCTCACCTCATGGAGGCGGAGGGGGTGGGCGAAGCCCTTCAACTCCACCTCGCCAATATCCGAAAAGACGAATGGTTTGCCGAGAGACAGTTCCCGGATCACATTCGAGGTGAGAATCTGGCCTGGCTGGGCAAAAGCGCACACCCGCGCCGCGAGGTTGACGGTGGCGCCGAACAGGTCCCTGTGCTCGGCGACCGGCTCGCCGGCGCTCAGACCGACGCGGACCGTGATGGGCTGGACCTCGGCATTGAGGTTGTGAGCGGCAAACCCCCTCTGGATCGTCACCGCGCACTCGACTCCCTGAGCGACCGACAGGAACGAGGCAAGAATACCGTCGCCCGTGTGCTTGACCTCGATTCCAGCGTGGCGGTTCAACGCTTCTCGGATCACCGCGTTGTGTGTCTTCAGGACGTCATGGAAACGCTGGTCGCCGAGCTGGCCCGCCAGGGCGGTTGAACCGACGATATCCGTGAACATCACGACGCGAAAGGCGCCGTCGCTGGGATCGGTCCCCGAGTGGGTAGGCTTCTGAGCGCCCAGGAAAGCGTCGACCTGGTCCATCGTCACTTCGATCAACTGATCGGCGACGAGGCCGTGGGCCTCTTTGTGGACCCGGATCGCGTCCATGAGGCTGGGCGCTTCTACCAGGCAGTAGACGCAGCCGCTCTCGTGGTTGTGCCAGTAGCGGGTATAGCGTACCCCGTACTTGGATTGGACCTCGAGGTCCATATCGTGAGCCATGGCAATATCTTCCGGCCGCGCCTGCAGATTCCGATGCACGTCCATGTAGATCGGCATAGCACCTCACCCCCTAACAACCCCTGCGTGTGCGTATCTTACCCCACATTTTGGCTGGGCAGCCTGTCTGGAATCGTTGACTTACGCCGCGCTCATGAGTTCCCGATCAGCACCCCGGTAAGGAAGACCAGGGCGCCTCCCAGGCCGACTTGCACCGCCGCGGAGAACACCGGGGTCTCCATATAGCGATTGCGGATCCAGGTGATGGTAGCCAGCTCCGCCACCACTACTACCGCGGCTACCGCGGTAGCCAGCCTGAACGATGGGATGAGGAAGGGCAGGGTGTGGCCGATGCCGCCCACGGTGGTCATCACGCCGGAGGCCAGGCCGCGCAGCCAGGGACGTCCGCGGCCGGTGAGGCTGCCATCATCGGAGAGCGCCTCGGCGAAACCCATGCTGATGCCGGCGCCTAGCGAGGCCGCAAGGCCTACCGCGAACGCCGTCCAACTGTTGCGGGTGGCGAAGGCGGCCGCGAACACCGGCGCCAGCGTGGATACCGAACCATCCATCAGTCCCACCAGGCCGGGCTGCACGATCTGCAGCAGGAACAACTTCTTGCGCGCCTCTTCTTCCTGGTGCTGGGTGTTGGGCTCGAGAACCGTTTTTCCCAGTTGTTCGGCGCGGCACTCGTGCGTGCGCTCTTCCTCGGCGAGATCGTCGAGCAGTTGGCGGATGCTGGCGTCGGTGGCGCGCGCCGCCGCTTTCTCGTAGAAGCGGCGAACTTCTTCCTCCATGGCCGCGGCCTGATTGCGGATGGCGTTCAGCCGCAGCGGCCGCGCCAGCCAGATGGGATGCCGCTCGACGAAGCCTTTCACGTCCTGCCGCCGGACGAGCGGAATATGCTCCCCGAACTTCTGCCGGTAGAGGTCGAGCAGCCACCGCCGGTGGCCGGACTCCTCTTCCCGCATGCTCTCGAACACCTTGGCCGTCGACGGATACCCCTCGCGCAGGCCTTCCGCAAAATCGGCATAGATGCGCTCGTCTTCTTCCTCTAAAGAGATGGCCAGCGCCAGCACTTCCTGCTCGGACAGCGTATCGAAGCTTCTCATCCTGCACTCCTGGTGATCCACAAAGCCGCCCATAATACAAAAAGGGGACTCATCGTCCCCTCTGGTGAACCGGTTTTTTCCCGTTCAGGCCAATTTCTTCTGTGCTTGCATCTGGGCCCAGAAAGCCTGGGCTCTCTGCTCGGTCTCCTGCGGGGTGAGGATTTCCTTGCGGGTAGCGACCGACCAACTGTGGCCGAACGGGTCGTGCAGTTGCCCGAAGCGGTCTCCCCAGAACATGTCGGTGACCGGCATGGTCTCGCGGCCACCGGCGGAGATCGCCTGCTTGAAAGTGGCGTCCACATCGGGAACGTAGAGGTGCAAGCTGCTCGTAGTGCCACCCAGCGACTGCGGCGACTTGGTGGGCCCTCCGGGGAATTCATCGGCGAGAAAGATGATGGAGTCGCCGATCTTCAGTTCAGCGTGGCCCACGGTGCCGCCCGGACCATCCATCCGCGCCACCCCTTCGGCGCCGAACGCGCGCTTGTAAAAATCGATTGCTGCGGCAGCGCCCTTGATCACCAGATGGGGCGTCACCGTGTGGAAATCTTCCGGTACCGGCGTTACAGCCTTAGCCATAGGATCTCTCCTTGAAGTTGTGCTATCGCTTTGACGATGCGCTCCCCATCCACGAGGAACGCCTGCGAATCGCGGGGCCACCATTATACGAGAGGCGCGCCTGGGGAAAAGGTCAAACATCCGGATTTTCCACATTTGCACTAATCACGGGCATTGACGGCAGCCCAGCCTGCATTTAAGGTGACTTGCGTCGACGGTCGAAAGGGTTGGCTTCCTGAACAGCAGCCAGTCCGAAGTAGGCCGGGTGATCAGTCCGGCGGGGTGACCCAGACGGACCGCCAGGCCCGAAAAAACCGGCGAGCTTGCGAGAGAACGCTGGGGCTTGGAACTGCGAAAGCAGTGATCGCATCAGGGGCTGTGACGGTGCATGTTTCCACGCCGCTTGACTCCCTCGCAGGAGCCGGCGGCTAGAACATAACCAATGTCGCAGCCCTTTCTATTTTGTGCAGGAGTTGGGCGGACGTGAAGGAGCAACTGGAAAGCCTGGTTCTGCAGATGGTCCGCGGCGGCATTCGCTACGGCGAAGAGGTGCGGGAGTTTAAAAAGGCTTTCCTGGCCAAGGTGCTCGTGGAGAACCGCGGCAACCAGTGCCAGGCAGCCAAGATTCTGGGCATGCACCGCAACTCTCTGGGCCGCACGCTAACCGACCTCAAGATGGATGCGCGCGCCCTGCGCACCCAGTTGCGCCGGCCTCCCCGCGGCGAACGTCCCGCACCCCCACGCCGCACTGCTTCCGGACGCTGATCCAGTCTCCAGCGTCGCCAGAACCTTTCGCTGCACGAAACGGGGGAATCACTGCCCATAATGGCGGTTTTCACGGTTGTACGTTTGACAAGGCGGTTTGGGGACTATACTGGTCCGACTCGGTGAGGGTGGTTGCGCCAGCCAGCGGAGCGCGGCCCGGATAATTCTGTTTCACCAACGACATTTTGTGGGGAGAGCCGATGAATGCTCTGCTTGTTTACCCGGAGTGGCCTGACACCTACTGGAGCTTCAAGCACGCCCTTCCGTTCGAAGGCAAGCGCTCGGCGTATCCGCCGCTCGGTCTGATGACCATTTCTTCGCAGCTTCCCGGGCATTGGAAGAAGCGCCT
>DATNJE010000350.1:0-5040 GCA_035604095.1 Terriglobales bacterium | reverse complement strand
AACGAGATGGACGAAGCCGTGATGCACTACCTGAAGCGCAAGTACAATCTGCTCGTCGGCGAACGCACCGCCGAACAGATCAAGATGGAGATCGGCTCGGCCTACCCGCTCGAAAAGCCGCTCACCATCGAGGTCAAGGGCCGCAATTTGATCGAGGGCGTGCCGCGTACAGTCACCATTGACGACAGCGAGATCCGCGAAGCCCTTTCCGAATGCGTGGCCACGATTCTCAACGCCATTCGCGTCGCGCTCGAACGCACCCCGCCCGAACTTTCCGCCGACATCAGCGACCGCGGCATCGTGCTCACCGGTGGCGGCGCCCTGCTGAAGAACCTCGACAAGCGCATCCGCGAAGAGACCGGATTGCCGGTTTCCATCGCCGATGATCCCCTCGCCTCCGTGGTTCTGGGCACCGGCAAGATGCTCAGCGATTTCAAGCTGCTGCGGAAGATTTCGATCGAATAACCCCCCGGCCCGCGGCGAGCTGTGCGCTGGAACCGGTAACCTGAAAGTGGAACCCTAGAACTCCCGTGGAGAGCTTTTTCAGCCGCTACCGCAACGCCAGCCTCCTGGTGGTCGTGCTTTTCGCGCAGGTATTGGGACTGGCGGTGCAGGTTAAGCGCACCACCGAGACCGGGGGCACCCGCCTGGTCCGCTTCTGGGTGGTGAACGCCATCGCACCCCTGGAGAAATCCCTGGTGAGCACCAGCCATGGTGTCCGCAATGTCTGGAGGAATTATGTGTACCTGCGCGGCGTGCGCCACGAGAACCGTGATCTGAAAGAGCAGGTGGAGCGCCTGCGCATCGAGCAGGTACGGTTGAGCGAGGATGCCGCCCAGGCCCGCCGGCTGCAGGCGCTGCTCGGGTTCAAGGAGCAGTTCATCTCGCAGACAGTGGCGGCGCAGGTGATCGGCAGCAGCGGCAGCGACCAGTCGCACGTCGTTTACATCGACAAGGGCTTGAGCGACGGCGTCAAGCCCGATATGGCGGTGATTACCCCCGACGGCATCGTGGGCAAGGTGCTGCGGGTGTATCACGCTTCCTCGCAGGTTCTGCTTATCAACGATCCCGACAGCGGCGTGGGCGCGATCCTGGAATCGTCGCGCTTGCAAGGCATTCTGCGGGGGACAGCCGCAGGTGAAATCATGCTGCGCTACGTGATGAGCGATGAGAAGGTGGTGGCCGGAGAGCGTGTGCTCACCAGCGGCGGCGACCGCATCTTCCCCAAGGGACTTCCCGTCGGCGCGGTGCAGCAGACCAATCCCGGCAGCGATCTCTTCCTCAACATACGCGTCAAGCCTGCCGCCGACCTCAGCCGGCTGGAAGAGGTGTTGGTGGTTACCAGAGTCGTCGAGACCACGCCGTCGACTGCGGAGCCTTCGGGGCCGGTGCGCGCCGCCGACATTCTGGCCGAACGCCTGCCCAGCGTCCCGCAAAAGCCTAAAGTAGTTCCCGCGGCCGGTGCAGCCGTGATGGCCACCAAGCCACCGGCGGAAACCAGCGTCACCCCCCCGAGCAACAGCGCGGCCGGCGCTCCCAAGCCTTCGACCGCAAACACCGAGGGCGCGACGCCGGATGCGACCGCAACCAAACCAGCCGCGAAGCCTGTGACGCCGGCTCCGCCAGCAGGGACATCGGGGACCGCAACGGCAGATGGCGCGGCCACCAAGCCCGCGGTCGTCAAGCCGGCCGCGACCAAGCCTGCGGGCGGCGGAGAAGCCGGGAGGCCTAAACAGACCAATTCTGCAGGACAGCCTCCCAAACCGGCCACTCCCCCGCCAGCGACGCAGCCGGGCGAGGAAATCTCGCGATGAGCGACATGACCATTGTTCGAACCAGCCGCGAGGAGATCGAGGTTTATCGGTTTGGACCGTTTATCAGCGTGCTGGTTCCGCTGCTGGCGCTGGTGATCCAGGCGTTCGTTCCAGCCAGGTGGCACGGGTTCGCGGTGCTTGATTTGCCGCTGCTGGTAACAATTTTCTTCGCGGTGACCCGGCGCAGCCAGATGGCCGGGCTGATGACGGGCGCGATCATCGGACTGGTCCAGGATGCGCTGACCCATCAAGCCATCGGACTTTATGGCATCGCCAAGACGGTGGTGGGCTATGGCGCATCGTCTCTGGGGGTAAAGATCGATGTGGAAAACCCCGGCACCAGGCTGCTGGTGACCGCCGGCTTCTACCTGGTTCACCAGGCCGTGTATTTCATGGTGGCACGGAACATCCTGGGAGTTGCGCTGGAGTGGCTGTGGGCGCGCACTCTGCTCGCAGCGCTGCTGAATGGCGTGGCCGCGGTCGTGCTCTTCGCGGTCCTGGATCGCTTCAAGCGCAGCACGTAACTGGCAACTGGCCACTGGCAACTGTTCCTAATGGATCGCGACGACAAAATCCCGCCGTTCAAGCTGACCGCGGTGCAGTATGTAATCCTGGCGGTGATGGTGGTGTTGATCTTCCGCCTGGCACGGCTGGAGGTTGCGGGCACGGAAAAATACGAGACCCTGGCGGAGCGCAATCGCATTCGCACCATTCCCATCCTCGCGCCGCGGGGCAAGATTCTGGACCGCGAGGGCCGCATCATTGTCGACAACTACCCGTCGTTCTCGGTGCTGCTGCTGCGCGACCAGACCCACGATCTGAACGCCGACGTGGAACGGATCGCCGCCGGCCTGCACATGACTGCCGACACCGTTCGCGACCGGCTGCGCAAGTTTGCCTACGCTCCCGGGTTTCAGCCCCTGATGCTCAAGGATGACATCACCCCGGACGAGCTGGCCTTCGTGGAATCGCACAAGATCGAGCTGCCGGAGCTGGAAACCATCATGGTGCACCGCCGGCTCTATCCCAAGAACGGCTTCATGGCGCACCTGGTCGGCTACGTGGGCGAGGTGAGCGAAGAAGAACTCAACCAGCCGCAATACGAGCTCTACGAGCCCGGCGACGTGGTGGGCAAGTCGGGCATCGAGCAGTATTACAACGACATGCTGATGGGCAAGGATGGCTCGCGGCGGGCACTGGTCAACAGCCGCGGCAAAGAAGTCGGACGCCTCAGCGAGACCACGGCCGTGGCCGGCACGCCTTTGAAGCTGACCGTCGACCTCGATCTGCAGATCGCCGCCGAAGAAGCCATCGATTCCAGCGGCAAGAGCGGCGCTATCGTTGCCCTGGACCCGCGCACCGGCGAGGTGCTGGCCATGGTCAGCCGGCCGGCGTTCGATCCCAACGATTTTGCGGTGCGCATCAAGCGCATCGATTGGAACAAGCTGGTTACCGACGAGAACCATCCTCTGCTGAACAAGGCCATTCAGGCGCAGCTCGCTCCGGGATCGGTGTTCAAGATCATTATGGCCACCGCCGGCCTGCAGGAAGGCATCGCACAGACACTGAACGTATCCTGCGGCGGAGGCAAGACCTTCTACGGGCGCTTCTTCAAGTGCTGGATCACCTCGCAGCACACCACCCACGGCGAGGTTGGAATCAGCAAAGCCATTTACCAGTCCTGCGATTCGTTCTTCTACACCCTGGCCGACAAGCTGGGCATCGAACGCATCGCCAAGTACGCCATGGCGTTCGGCCTGGGACAAAAAACCCGTATCGACCTGCCCAACGAAGTCACCGGGGTGATGCCCTCGGAGGAATGGAAGATCAGGAATTTCAAGGAGAAGTGGTACGCGGGGGAGACCATCTCGGTAGGCATCGGGCAGGGCGCGGTGGCGGTAACACCCATCCAGTTGGCGCGCGCCATCGGCGGCATCGCTTCCGACGGCGTGCTGCGCCGGCCGCACGTGGCGTTTCCCGACGAGTTGCCGCCCAACCTTCGCCAGACCCAAGCTCAACATTCGGATGACGTGACGGTCCCCATTGATCCCGCCAATTGGGAAACCATCACCGACGCCATGGCCAACGTGGTGAATCCGATCGGGACGGCGCCCAGCGCCCATCTCGAGGGGATCGACTTCGCGGGCAAGACCGGCAGCTCGCAGACCATCAGCAACGTGGGCAAGGCCAAGCTCACCGCCAACAAGGCCAAGTTCAAGGACAACGGCTGGTTCGTCGGAGTTACCCCGCGCCGCAGCCCGGAGATCGTGGTGGCGGTGCTGCTGGAGGAAGGCGAGCACGGCTATCTGGCGGCGCGCGCGTGCTCACAGGTCATCAAGGCATACGTCGAGAAGCAGCGCAAGCGCGCGGTGAAGATGGCGGAAGCTCCAGCGCGCGGAACCGTTGAGGTGGCCGCGGTCTGGAACCGCGCGGCGGAGGGGAATCCCGACGCCATGCAAGCGGGCCGTTTCCGCGTTGAACTAGCGCCGCCGTCTCGGCGGCTGTCGCGCGGGCGTCCCGCCAGCGCGACGGGAACCGGCCAATGACCAAATACTTCTCCTTCCGCGATTTCGACTGGTTGCTGCTCACCTTCGTGCTGGCGATCTGCGCTCTGGGAGTGATGGAGATCTACAGCGCGACCCTGCACACCAAATTCATCGGCGTTCACACCAAGCAGGTGTACTGGGTCATGGCGGGCATGGTGCTGATGTTCCTGATCAGCCTGATCGACTATCACGCCCTGCTGGACAAGATTCACTGGTTCTATATCGCATCCGTGGTTTCACTGGTGGCGGTGCTGCTGATCGGCAAGAAGTATCTGGGCGCGCGGCGCTGGATCCAGATGCCCGGCGGGCAGCACTTTCAGCCTTCGGAGTGGGTTAAGCTGGTGCTCATCCTGGCGCTGGCCAAGTACTTCGCCGACCTGCACCGGGAGGAAGCCTCCCTGAGCGACATCGTGAAGGCGGGGCTGGTGGCCGGCGTGCCCATGCTGCTGGTGCTCAAACAGCCCGATCTGGGGACGGCCCTCACCTATATCCCGGTGCTGGTCATGGCGTTGATCCTGGGGGGGCTCCGGCTCAAACATGCTGCTGCCTTCATCCTGCTGGGAGCGATGATCGTGCCGGTGGTCTGGCATTACGGGCTCAAGCCCTATCAGAAGCAGCGGCTGGTCAGCTTTCGCGAACCGGAGGCCGATCCCCAAGGTTCGGGGTACCAAGTCCAGCAA
>DATNJE010000349.1:0-3463 GCA_035604095.1 Terriglobales bacterium | reverse complement strand
GCTCTACCGGATCGTGCGCGGGCTGTCGCTGACCCGCATCTCGCCGAACGTCTATACCGCGATTGGCCTCGGGATTAGCGTTTTTGCGGCCTACCTGTTTGGCAAAGCCAGCGGCGATAACACGGCGCGGCTTTTTCGCTACGCCGGAGCGGTCATCTTCCTGGCCGGGTTCCTGGACATGGTCGACGGGCGTATTGCGCGCGCCACCAACCAGGTGACGGTCTTCGGCGCATTCTTCGATTCGGTAGTGGACCGCTACAGCGACGCTGCTCTCTATTTTGGTTTACTTGTTTATTATGCCCGGGCAAACCGGTTCTTCTACGTGGTGCTGGCGGCGGTGGTGATGATCAGCTCGGTGATGATCAGTTACACCCGCGCTCGCGCCGAGTCGCTGATCGGGACCTGCAAGGTGGGATTCATGGAGCGCCCGGAGCGGCTCGTTCTGGTCATCCTGGGAGCGGCGTTCAATCGCATGGCGCCGGTGCTGTGGGTGATCGCTGTGCTCGGCAGCATCACCGTGATCCATCGTATTTGGTACACCTACCAACGCACCAAGCCGGAAGCTCTGGCGATGAAAGACGCCGTTAGCCATGAGCCTTCGGCGGTCGCGTAAGCCCCGGAATCGGCTGCGGAAACCGGAAAGGCACGGGGAATCAGGAATCGGTTTCTCCGTGCCTCGGTGGTGGATTACCGCTCTATTCGAGCACGTGGATATTCTTCCGCGCGCACATCTCCTTCAGGACTTTCGGCCAGACGGACACAGTGACCTCACCCAAGTGCGCTTTGCGCAAGAGCAGCATCAGGGTGCGGGACTGCCCGATGCCGCCGCCGATGCTGAGCGGGATTTCGTCTCTCACGATCGCCTGGTGGTAGGGATACTTAAGGAAATCGAGCTGGCCGGTCAGTTCAAGTTGCTGCCGCAGCGTCTGCGCATTCACCCGGATTCCCATCGACGTCAATTCGTGCCGCCGGCGCGTGACATGGTTCCAGACCAGGATGTCACCGTTCAGCCCGTGCATGGACCGGTCGTCTGCTGAGCGAGTGGGCGTCACCCAGTCGTCGTAGTCGGCGGCGCGCATCTCGTGCGGATAGCCGTCCTTCAGCGTCCAGCCGATCCCAACGATGAAGATAGCCGGATGCTTCTGCAGGACCGCGGTTTCGCGCTGCTTGCGGGGCAGGTCGGGATACATGTCGAGGATCTCCTCGGCGTGCAGGAAGGTCAGCTCCTCCGGCAGCCGCGGATAGCGGGCATCATTGAGTTCCGGAAAGAGGGTCAGCACGTGCGTCTCCGCCCCCTTCAACACCTTCCAGATCTTGCCCACGATTTCCTTCAGGAAGTCGAGGTTGCGCTGCTCGGGAGTGACGACGCGCTCCCAATCCCACTGGTCCACGTAGCAGCTATGGTCGTGGTCGAGGAAGTAGTCCTTGCGGACGGCGCGCATGTCGGTACAGAGTCCTTCGCCGGCCTGCATGCCGAACTGCTTCAGCGCGACGCGCTTCCACTTGGTGGCGGCCTGCACCACCTGGGCGTCGATGGGGTGCTTTCCATAGTCGTTGGAGATGTGGAACTGGATGGGGGTGCGCGAGCCGTCGCGGTCCAGCAGATCGTTGACGCCGCTTTCGACATCGACAATCAGCGGGACGGTGACCATCATCAGGTTCAGTTCCTTGCAGAGGTTCTCCTCGATGTAGTTCTTGGCCGCGAAGATGGCTTGCTGGGTTTCTTTGGGATTGAGCAGGGAGTGATAGTCGTTGGGCAGAATCTGTTCCAACTCTTCATAATTGCCGATGCCGGGTCCGGCGAGGTCGGCTGTTTTGCTGGTCATGGTCGCCATAGTGTTCTCCTTGGCTGCGGCGATGAGCGATGATTATTGGCCGAACGGTCGGCCGCGTACATGGCAACACCCCTAGTAGGGAACGCGGGCGGGCATCCGCGCAGTGACGGGGGTCACCCCGCGCAGGTTGTTACAATCCTGCGGGGTTCTGCGAGGGACAGCGTGGCAGAAGGACATTCGCCCGCCCTGCTGGTGCACGGCGGGGCATGGGCCATCCCGGACGACATGGCCGAGGCGCACGTGAACGGTGTGCGCCATGCCCTTGCCGCCGGCTGGAAGGTGCTCGAGCGCGGCGGTTCCTCGGTGGACGCGGTGGAAGCCGCAATCGTGGTGATGGAGGATGACGAGACCTTCGATGCCGGCCGCGGATCGTTCCTTACCAGCGATGGCCGGGTGCAGCTCGATGCCCTCATGATGGATGGAGCGACCCTGCGCGCGGGTGGGGTGGGCTGCGTGGAACGGATTCGCAATCCGATCCGGGCCGCAAGGCTGGTGCTCGACGAGAGTCCGCACGTCTATCTCGTGGCCGAAGGGGCGGAGCGTTTTGCGCAACAACATGGTCTTCCGCTGTGCGCGAATGAAGAACTCGTGATCGAGCGCGAAATACAGCGCCTGCGGGAAGTGCAGAAGCAGGAGGTTGCCGGGAAGCCACCCGAGTTCTTTGCCGAGCACGACACGGTCGGCGCTGTGGCCCTGGACATTCGCGGCAATCTTGCTGCCGCCACCTCGACTGGGGGCACGCTGAACAAGACTCCGGGGAGGGTGGGGGATTCTTCCCTGATCGGGTGCGGATGCTATGCCGACAACGAGAGCGCGGGCGTGTCCACCACCGGTTGGGGTGAGCCGATCATGAAGCTGGTGCTGGCCAAGTGGGCGGCCGACCGCGTGCTGGAGGGAAGGGCGCCCGAAGCCGCCGCCCAGATGGCCATCGAGCGGCTCGAAACCCGCCTGGCAGGGCACGGAGGCATCATCCTGCTCGACACGCGCGGCCGTTGCGGGCTGGCGCACAACACCCCGCGGATGGCGTGGGCGCTGAAGAACGCACAGGGAGAATTGGCCGGCATCGAGTGGCCGCGGGGTTAGCCCCCACCTTGGGTGACCGGTCGTCTCTTTGGGACTTGCGCCCGAGCACATCCTGTTATACAACTCCCGCCGCATCCAGTCCCAAGCGAGCCTGAAGTGCCAGGAGGCGGCCATGAAGCGTTTCCTTGTAGCGATTCCTGTGCTGTTGGGATTGTTGCCGATCGGCGCGGCGGCGCAATCGGTGGCCACCGCCGAACTGCATGTCTCGGTGAAGGATCCCAATGGCCGCCTGGTGACCAACGCCAAGGTCACGGTACGGGACGAGAGCCGGGGTATCGAGCGCACGCTGGAGAACAGACCCGACGGGGAGTACCCGTTTCTGTCGTTGCCGCCGGGCCAGTATACGGTCACGGTTGAGGCGGGCGGGTTCGCCAGGGTGACTGCAGTTGGGGTTAGGGTGACCGTAGGACAGGCCGCCGAGTTGCCGGTGATGCTCAGCGTTTCCGGGCAGAAGACGGAGGTTACGGTTTCCGGCGAAACCGAAATGGTGGAGACGCAGCAGACCTCGGTTTCCACGACCATCAACCAGCAGCGCATCGACAACC
>DATNJE010000348.1:0-6546 GCA_035604095.1 Terriglobales bacterium | reverse complement strand
GTCGGGCAACAATCACCCTGTTGGCAAGCAGGAGGCCTGGCGGCGGGCCGTGGAGGCGCTGCGCGACGTGCAAATTGCCGACGCCGAGCGCCGTGCCCGCGACTATCCCCATCAGCTCTCGGGCGGGATGCGGCAGCGGGTGATGATCGCCATGGCTATGGTCAACCGTCCCGAACTGCTGATTGCCGACGAACCCACCACGGCGCTCGACGTCACCATCCAGGCGCAGATCCTGGAGCTGCTGGGCGAGTTGCAGCGGAAGTACGGTCTGGCGATGCTGCTGATCTCGCACGACCTGGCGGTGGTGTCGCAAGTGGCGCACCGCGTGGCGGTGATGTATGCCGGCGCGATCGTGGAGATGGGAAGCGCGAGCCAGGTCTTCCGGAATGCCACTCATCCCTATACCCGCGGGCTGCTCGAAGCCGTGCCCACGCTCGCGACCGACCGCGCGCGTCCGCTGAAGACCATCGAAGGGACGGTGCCGGCGATCACAGCGCTGCCTGCGGGCTGCGCCTTTGAGCCGCGCTGCGCCCTGCGCATCGCAGCCTGTGCGCGCGCGTTTCCCCCGCTGGCCGAGGTCGAGCCCGGACACTGGGCGAGGTGTCCGGTGAGCACTCAGCTCTCAGCATTCAGCACTCAGTAAAACCCACCACGGAGCCGCGGAGGAATCGGACCCGGCGTCGCGTCCCATCGCGTACATGACAAGCAAGCCCGTGGAAGGTATCATCTGTTGCCCGTGGGGGCTGAGTGCTGATGGCTGACTGCTGAGTGCTGTTTCCCATGCGCATCCTCATTCTAAGTGACATGCATTCCAACCTCGAGGCGCTGAACGCCTGCCTGGAGGTGGCGCCCTCCTGCGACAAGGTGGCGAACCTGGGCGACATCGTCGGCTATGGCGGCAGTCCCAACGAGGTGACGCAAGTTGCCCGCAAGCTGGGCGGGCTGTTGGTGCGCGGCAACCATGACAAGGCCTGCACCGGGCTGATGAGCATGGAAGACTTCAATCCGGTGGCGGCGATCGCCGCGCTCTGGACCATGCAGGCCCTCACGCCCGAAAACATGCAGTGGCTCAAGCTGATGCCGCGGGGGCCGGTGTTCCTGCCCTTCCGCTATCCGCTGAACCAGGAGGAGACCTGGGCGGGCACGGAGGCGGACGGCATACAACTGGTCCACGGCTCGCCGCTCGATGAAGACGAGTACGTGATCGTCATGCGTGACGCTCAGGAGTCGCTGCTGCGCTCTAACTATCCGCTCACCTTTTTCGGGCACACTCACATCCAGGGCGGGTTCGCCTTCGAGAACGACCGCTGGGAGACGCTGCGGCCCATCTACCAAGGCCCGCTGGACCAGCAGGAGACCTGGGTGCTCGATCTGCGGAGCGACGCTAAATACATGATCAATCCGGGGTCGGTGGGGCAGCCGCGGGACGGCGATCCGCGGGCGGCGTTCTGCGTCTTCGATCCCGACCGATACGAGGTCATCTTCTACCGCGTGCCCTACAACATCGAGAAGGCCCAGCAACAGATCATCGCCGCCCGGCTGCCGGACCGTCTGGCGACCCGGCTGGCGGAGGGAAGATAGCCAAGTTTCAAGTTTCACGTTTCAAGCGATTAGACTGCTGGCATGGCACGATTTCCTTCTTCTCATCCGCAACAACCAAAGACGCAGGAGATGTTCGGATCCCCGGCGGAGGTCGCGCCCGAGCACCTACTGGCGCACGTGGACGGCGGAGCGCGCGGCAATCCCGGGCCGTCTGGGTATGGCGTGGTGATCGCGGACCCGCACGGCAAGCGGATCGCGGAGTTTGGCCGCTACCTCGGCCACCATACTAATAATTTTGCCGAATACTCCGGGCTAATCGCGGCGCTGAACTATGCGCTCGAGCACAAGCACCCTGCCTTGCGGGTGCGGAGCGATTCCGAGCTGATGGTGCGGCAGATGAACGGGGTGTACAAGGTGCGGAGTCCGGAGCTGCGTCCGCTGTACGAAGAAGCGAGGCGGCTGGCACGGCAGTTGAAGTGGTTCCGCATCGAGCACGTCCGCCGCGAGCACAACGCCGATGCTGATCGGCTGGCCAATGAAGCCATGGACCGCCGAGCCTGATCACACCCACCACGAAGACACGGAGGCGCGGAGGTTTGGAAGAATTGCTCGCCTGCGTGTCTTCTTGCCTCCGTGGCAGATTCCCTTCCTTATACAATTAGTAATTCATGTCCAGCCTGTTCCAGATCGAGGCCCGCTGCGGCGCGGCGCGCGCGGGGCGGCTCAGGACTGCGCACGGCGATGTCGAGACGCCTGTCTTCATGCCGGTCGGGACTGTGGCTACGGTGAAGGGCGTCCCACAGGAGACGCTGGAAGAACTTGGGGTCGAGATCCTGCTGGCCAACACCTACCATCTCTTCCTTCGCCCAGGGACGGAGACTATCCGCAAACTCGGCGGATTGCACGGGTTCATGAGCTGGGACCGCGTTATCCTGACCGATTCCGGCGGCTACCAGGTCTTCAGCCTGAGTGACCTGCGCAAAGTACGCGAGGAGGGAGTGGAGTTTCGCTCGCATTTCGACGGGGCGCTGCATTTCCTGAGCCCGGAAACCGCGACCGCGGCGCAAATCGCGCTGGGCGCCGACGTCATCATGGCCTTCGACGAGTGCACCGAGTATCCGGCCGGCCACGAGCACGCCCGCCAGTCCATGGAGATGACGGCGCGCTGGGCGGAACGGTGCAAGAAGTATTTTCAGGAGCACCAGCAGGAAGTGCCACGGAGACAAGTTTCGAGTTTCAAGTTTCAAGTTTCAGGTTCTGGATCCGCCGCTCGAAACTGGAAACTCGAAACTGGAAACTCGTCCCAGGCCCTCTTCGGCATCGTCCAGGGCGGCATGTTCGCCGACCTGCGGCGGGAATCCGCCGGGCGCACCGTCGAGATCGGCTTTCCCGGCTACGCCATTGGTGGGTTGAGCGTGGGGGAACCACGGGCGCTGACGCGGGAGATGGTCGAGGCCACCTTGCCGCATCTGCCGCAAGACCAGCCGCGGTACCTGATGGGCGTCGGCACCCCGGACGAGATCGTACAGTACGCCGCTCTGGGCATCGACATGATGGATTGCGTGCTGCCCACGCGGGCGGCGCGCCACGGGCTGCTGTACACGTCGGAGGGCAAGCTGGCCATCAAGAACGCGCGTTTCGCGCAGGACGCAGGGCCGCTCGACCCGCGCTGCGGCTGCCGGGTGTGTGCCCGCTACTCACGGGCTTACCTGCGGCACCTCTACAGCTCGAACGAAACGCTGGCGGGGGTGCTGAACACCATCCATAACCTGGCCTTCTACCTTGACACAATGCGGCAAGTGCGGCAATCTATTAAACTTGGGCACTTGGAAACGTTGCTTTCCGAGGTCCGATCACACAGCCTGAACTCTTCCGCCCAGGGGGAAGACCCGGCCTAGCAAACGATTCCTTGAGGAAATAAAAAGGAAAGGAAGCGCGCCTTCGCCACCCTGGGGCCCCCAACGAAGCCGGGTTTGCTTCGGTGGGGTGGAGGGCGCCACGCAAGCAAGCAGTTCTGATGGACCTACAAATTATCGGCAATCTCAGCCTCATTCTGGCGCAGGGCGGCCAGGGCGGAGCCGTGTTGTGGCTGCCGCTCGTCCTCATCTTCGGGATCTTCTATTTCCTGCTGATCATGCCGCAGCAGCGCCGCCAGAAGAAGTGGCAGGCCATGCTGGGAGCGCTGAAGACCGGGGACCGGGTGACCACCAGCGGCGGTCTCCGCGGCACCATCATCGCGCTGCGCGACGACGTCGTCCACCTGCGGGTTCCACCCGACAATCTGCGTCTCGAAGTACTGCGTTCGTCGGTGGCTTCGGTGGCAGGCCCCGAGGAGCAGGCGAAATCCTGAAGTGGCTTTTAGCTTTTGGCCAAGAGCTAAGAGCTAATAGCCAACTCGCTTCGCGCGGCATGACAGCATAAGGACCATGACCAAGAACCTCTGGATCAAGACACTCCTCATCATCGTGGTGCTGCTGGCTTTTCTGTACGGCATCTTTGGGCTGCCACAGAAGCTGAGCGGCGAGGGACTGAAAGCGGGGATCCTCGAACGCATCCACTTGGGCCTGGACCTGAAAGGCGGGACCCACCTGATCCTGCAGGTGATGGTCAACGACGCGGTGAATGCGGACACCGACCGCGCCATCGAGCGGCTGAAGGAAGACCTGCGCAGCCGCAACCTCAGCTACAACGACATTACCAAGCCCGACCCGGTGAACCATCCCGAGCAGATCGCGCTCAAGGGGGTACCGCCGGAGGCCAGCGGCGACCTGCGCGGCATGGTGCAGGACCGGCTTCCTGAGTACAACCTGACGTCGCTGGCGGAGAACAACTGGCTGCTGGAGATGAAACCGAGCGTGGCCAACGACCTGAAGAACCGGGCGGTGACGCAGGCCATCGAGACCATCCGCAACCGCGTGGACCAGCTCGGAGTGAGTGAGCCCACCATCCAGGAACACGGCCTGGGGCAGTACCAGATCCTGGTGCAACTGCCGGGCGTGGACGACCCTGCGCGCGTGAAGGAGATCATCCAGTCCACCGCCATGCTGGAGATTCGCCAGGCGATCAGCGGTCCCTACCCGAGCCAGCAGGAGGCGCTGCAGGCGAATCCCGGCGGCGTTCTGCCGCCCAATGCCATCCTGCTAAAGGGGCGCAGCATCGGGAGCACCGGCGAACCCCCACAGGAGGCGTACTACATCGTTTCGCGTACAGCGGCGGTGAGCGGCACGGACCTGCGGCAGGCCACGCCGGGTCGCGATGAGAACAACCGTCCCGACGTGAGCTTCATCCTCACCGGCGACGGCGGGCGCCGCTTCGCTGCCTTCACCGGCGCGCACGTCGGCGACAAGCTGGCAGTCGTGCTCGACAACAAAGTGATGGAAGTGGCGACCATCCAGGAGCAGATTCACGATACTGGCCGCATCACCGGGTCATTCACCGAGCAGGCGACCAAGGATCTCGCCATGATCCTGAACTCGGGCGCGCTGCCGGCCTCCATCCATTACCTGGAGGAGCGCACGGTGGGGCCATCGCTGGGTGCGGATTCGGTTCGCGAAGGCGTGCGCGCGGCCATCATCGGCATGGCGGTGGTGCTGGCCTTCATGCTGGTGTACTACCGCGGCGCGGGCATCAATGCCAATGTGGGCTTGATCCTGAACCTGGTCATCCTGCTGGGCTTCCTGGGTTTCAGCGGAGCCACGCTGACGCTGCCGGGCATCGCGGGAGTGATCCTGACGGTCGGCATGGGCGTCGATTCCAACGTGCTGATCTTCGAGCGCATTCGGGAAGAGGTGCGCAACGGCAAGACGCCGGCCTCGGCCGTGGACCAGGGATTCGCGCGCGCCTGGGTCACCATCATCGACACCCACGTGACCACCATCGTTTCGGCGGCCATCCTGTTCCTGTTCGGAACCGGCCCGGTGAAAGGGTTCGCGGTGACGCTGACCTTCGGCTTGCTGGCCAATCTGTTCACGTCGGTGTTTGTTTCGCGGGTGATCTTCGACGCGGTGCTGAACCGGAAGGTGCGGGGGGAAGCGTTGAGCATTTGATCATCGGGTGATCGGGTCATCGGGTGATTGAGTAATTTGGTAATTGGGTAAGCCAAAAGCCAAGATCTAGAAGCCAAGAGCTGGTTCAAACGTGGAATTCTTCAAAAATACGAACATCGATTTCCTGGGGAAGAAGTGGTACTTCCTGGCCTTCTCGCTGGTGTTCAGCGTGGCGGGGATTCTCTCCATGCTGTTCTGGCACCACCTCCCGCTGGGTATTGATTTCCGCGGCGGCACGCTGGTGTATGTGAAGTTCGCGCAGCAGCCCAACCCCGACGATGTCCGCAAGGCCATGGACCGCGCCGGGCTGCACAACGCCCGTATCCAGCGCTACGGCCCGCCGGCCAACAACGAACTGCTGGTCGCGCTCGACATCCAGGAGACCACCGAGCAGGCCCTGGACAAGGGCAAGAACCAGATCATCCAGGAGCTCGAGACCAATACCCCCCAAGGCAAACAGGACCTGAACAATAGCGGCGTGCAGAGCCTCAAAGACGACCTGCTCAGCAAAGACCCGCTGCACCTGGGCACCGACGCCGACGCGGGCTACGGCCAACTGGCGCAGCAGATTGTCAATTTCCGCGACAAAACCCGCGGCGGCGTGCTCGGTTCGCTGGACGATCTGAAGGGCACGGTGCCGCCGGCGGCGCTCGCGGCGATCGAACAGGACTACTTCGTCTCCAATTTCGGGGTGCGGAATGTGGAGATCGTCGGTCCGCAAGTGGGAGCGCAGTTGCGCAAACAGGCGTTGCTGGCGACGCTCTATTCGCTGGCCGGGATGCTGGTTTACCTGTGGTTCCGTTTCGAGCTCATTTATGGGGTGGCGGCGGTGGTGGCGTGCTTCCACGACACGCTCATCACGGTAGGAGCTTTCTCATTGACGAACAAGGAGATAACGCTTACTGTTATCGCCGCCATTCTGACCCTGGTGGGGTATTCGATGAACGACACCATCGTG
>DATNJE010000347.1:0-3702 GCA_035604095.1 Terriglobales bacterium | reverse complement strand
GCGCCACGCGCGCCAGGCGTCATAGGCGATCACGGCCGCCGCGATGAACAGCAAAATCGCGACCAGGATCATCGCGATGGCTCCGATGCTGTTGATCGGCTGCGACGCAATCTTCGGGTTCGACAGGATGCTGGCGTACAGATTGTAGGCCGTGACCAGGGTTGCGGCCATGGTGGTCACGTACATGAAGAACATGGGATAGAGCGCATATGCCGGATTGCGGCCCGTGGAGCGCAACCACAGGGTCACAATCAGCAGACCCAGCGCGGCCATGAGCTGGTTCGAAGCACCGAACATCTGCCACAGATAGATCCAGGTGCCGCTCAGCACCAGCACCAGAGTAAGCAGCATGGAAACGATGGCGGCGACGTGTGCGTTCTTGAATCCCACCCAGACCTCACCCACCCATTCGCTCAGGGTCACGCGCATCATGCGGAAGACGAGTTGCGTCACCGTGAGCACGATTACCACGAAGGAGCCGAAGCCCAGGGCAGTGCCGTAAGCCATCGGGATAGCGCCGAAGCTGACGATGCCGAGCAGCTTGCCCACGCCGGAGGCAAACGCACCGGCACCCGCTCCACCTACGATCGAGACCGCCACCAGCGAGAGCAGTCCGAGCGTGTTCTCGCTGAACATGGCGCCGCCGCCCACCGGCAAAGCGTCGGTTTCATATTCCAACTGGCGCGCCGTGCCGATGGCCCCGAACAGCGCGTGCCAGCCAGAGATGGCGCCGCAGGCGATGGTGACAAACAGCATCGGCCACAGCGGCTGAACGGCGCGCATCGTTTGCCCGGCTGCTTGTGTCGCCGGCATCCAGCTAGCGAATACCTTGCTCTGGAAGGTGACGGCCATCATCATCTCCGGATTGCCCAGCAGGCCGCGCACCGCGCCCAGAACCGCGCCCAGCGCCGAGAAGATGATGGTCAGGAAAGTGACCCAGAATCCGATGTAATTCACCGGCTGGGCGAATCGCCAGATGGGCAGGATGGTTCCCAGATAAGAGAAGATGAACAGGAACAAGCACCACAAGAGGAATGAGGGCATCATCTTGATGGCGCCGCTCGAGTCCAGATACTTGGGGACGACCTTGCCCTCGGGCGTAAGCGTCGTTGCGGCCAGCCGCGGGTCCGACTTGGTCGGGTCGGTAACGGTGTAGAGCGGCTTTTGGCCGGTGATGCGGTTCACGCCGCTGCTGATCTGTTCCACGGCGTGGTTGATGGCGCCGGCGAAAACGATCGTGGTGGCCGGTTTGCCGTCGGGCGTGGTTCCTTTGGTCGGGCTCAGGCCCTTGGCGCCGATGGCCATCGAACCCAATGTGACCAGGATGGCGACCGCCGTGACCCCGATCAGGTCCATCTTCCAGCGGTAGAGCGCCTGGCCCATGAGCAGGCCCATGATCGCCAGCATGAAGATGCCGAAGGGAACATCGGCGCGGGGATCCAGAATGCCAGCCAGGATCCCAATAAATGCCCCGGCAATCAGCAGCAGGTAGAAGAAAATAAACACGAAGAAGATGATCCGGGTGCGAGGCGCGATCAGGCGGTGCGCGATGGCGGAGAGCGACTGGCCCTCATTGCGGACCGCCAGCATGATGGCAGAGTAGTCGCTTACCCAACCAATAAAGGTCACGCCCAGGATCAGCCACAGCAGGCTCGGCATCCAGCCCCACAGGTTGGTCGCCGTGATCACGCCGACGATCGGCCCAGCGGCGGCGATGGACTTGAAGTGGTAGCCGTAGAGCACATGTCGGCTCGTCGGCATGAAATCGACGCCATCCATGTACATGCGGGCAGGCGTAGCCTTCTTGTCATCAGGCTGTATGAGGTCGCGATCAATACGCCGCGCGTAACGGGTGTAGGCCAGCCAGATCATGACGCCGCCGAGCACAGCGATAACCGCGGCATTCATCGGCCAATGCATGGCCGAAAAGGCCCCGGTCACCAGCACCGGGATGAGCGCCAGAACCAAGATCGTGTATCGCAGTTTCATGGTGTGCCTCCGCTTTGGCGAACCGCGCCCTACGGCGTGGTCCGCACCCACCGGGACCCGCAGTAAACCACCAGTGCGCTGGCTATTCTAGTGCCGGACGAGCTTGGTTCGGAGCATATTTTGCGCGTGATCTGCCCCAGCCGGTGGACGGGAAACATCAGCGCACCGCGGAATCTCTAGTACACGTCCGGAATACCGACCCAGGCTGTTCCACTGCCCCGTTTACCGGCTCTGGCGCTGGGCCACAATGGTGGCATCCATGCGCACAAAAATCGTATTTACGTCCATCCTGCTGCTGCCGCTGCTGATCGCTGGTTGCAGCGTCGGAGGAGGCTCCAACGCCGGCAACGGCGGCGGAACCGGCCCTGCTGGTGGCGGCAGTAACTCCAGCGCCTGCAATCAGATGAGCCTTGGCCAGGGCGCGAGCCTGAACGGCTTTCTTCCCTTCCCCGCCGGCAATGCATGGAACCAGGACATCTCCACATCTGCCGTCGATCCCAATTCCGCGACCATCATCACCTTCATTGGACCCTCGATCGGCCTGCATCCGGATTTTGGTTCCGGCCTGTACAACGGCTCGGACATCGGGATTCCCTATGTTGTGGTGGGCAGTTCGCAGGCTCCGGTGAACATCGATTTCACGGCCTACGGCGATGAGAGCGATCCCGGACCGATGCCGGTACCGGCGGACGCTCCCATCGAAGGCGATCCCAATCCCGGCAGCGGCGACCGCCACGTGCTGGTTTTGGACAATGCCAATTGCTGGATGTACGAGCTCTACAGCTCCCACCCTAACGCGGATGGAAGCTGGAACGCCGGCTCGGCGGCGGTGTGGGACCTGCTGGCCGACAAGCAGCGTCCTTGGACATGGACCTCGGCCGACGCCGCCGGCCTTCCGATCTTCGCCGGACTCGCCCGTTATGACGAGGTAGCCAGTGGCCAGATCCGCCACGCCCTGCGTTTCACGCTGGCGCAGAGCCAGGCGGCATTCGTGCCTCCGGCATCGCACTGGGACGCGAACTCTTCCAATGCCTCGGCGGCGCCCATGGGGATGCGCTTGCGCCTGAAGGCGAGCTACGACATATCGGGATTCTCGGCGAACAACCAGGTCATCCTGACGGCGCTCAAGAAGTACGGCATGATCATGGCCGACAACGGCAGCTCCATGTACATCAGCGGCGCGCCCGACTCACGCTGGGACAACACCGACCTGCACAACCTCGGGCAGGTGACCGCCTCGGCGTTCGAGGTGGTGCAGATGAATCCGATCTACACGGCGGCGAATGTGCCGCAGGGCGCGGCGCCGGTGATTACAAGCTTCTCCGCCGCGCCGTCAACGGTCGCAGCCGGCACGCCCGTTACCCTGAGTTGGAACTCGACTGGAACCTACTTCCTGATCTCGCCGCAACTCGGCCCCGTGCGCGGCAACCAGGTGACGGTCTCTCCGGCGCAGACCACCACCTACACTCTGTACGCGACCAATCCTTACGGCCGCACCACGGCCACGGTGACCGTGACCGTGAATTAGTGGAAAAGATGAGCTGATGATTCGATTCTGCGAACACTGGCCCAGTTAGTGAGAACGTGATTAATGAGATGGTCCGCCGCCTTGATCAGCCCTGGTGGGATGATCGGGCACAGACAAGGAGGATCATCGCATGAACATCGCCTCTGTTGGTATCGATCTGGGCAAGACGACCTTCCATCTCGTCG
>DATNJE010000346.1:0-6616 GCA_035604095.1 Terriglobales bacterium | reverse complement strand
GCCGCCATGTTGGAGTTCCGGCACGCTGGGGTCGAACGGGTACAGTTGGACATTGTGCCCGCACAAATGGTCGCCACGGCCCAGAACATGGGCGGCGAATGAGCCATCCCCGGCAGACCGAACCTGGTCTGCTGGGTTCCCGGCAATTTAAGGGAGGAAAACGATGAGGCCCGAAGACCGCCCGATCGTCGCCCTCGATGTGTCTTCAGCCGCCGAGGCACAGAAGATCGTCCAGGCGCTTGGCCCTGCGGTTTCGACTTATAAGGTCGGGAATCAACTATTTACGGCCGAGGGCCCGAGCGTGGTGCGGGAGCTGGTGGGCACCGGCAAAAGAGTGTTCCTCGACCTGAAGTTTCACGACATTCCCAAAACCGTGGCTGGCGGCGTACGCTCCGCGGCAGCGTTGGGCGTTTCCATGCTCACGGTGCACGCCTCCGGAGGCTCGGCCATGCTGCGAGCTGCCGTAGACGCCGCGCGGCAAGCTCCCAAGCCGCCCATCATCCTGGCAGTCACAGTTCTGACCAGCCTCTCCGATGCCGACCTGCAGCAGACCGGGGTGGCAGGACGGACCCTGGACCATGCTCTGGTTCTGGCGACCCTGGCCCGCAACTGCGGTTGCGACGGGGTCGTGGCTTCACCCCACGAGGCGCGGGCGATCCGGCAGAATCTGGGCGCGGAGTTGGTGATCGTTACTCCCGGAATCCGCCCGGCAGGCTCGGGTAAAGGCGACCAGTCGCGCGTAAACACTCCCACGGAGGCCATCGCGGCGGGAGCGGATTATCTGGTGGTGGGAAGGCCGGTCACCGAGGCAGCCGATCCACGGCGCGCGGCGGAAGAGATTATGAAAGAGATCAGGTCATCGGGTGATCGGGTAATCGAAGCCCGTCCTTCAATGACCCGATGATCCGATCTCCCGATCACCCGGACGCCTTCACAGCTTCTCGAAAAACTCGCACGCCGAGCACGAAATATAGATCCCGCCGGGCACGCCGCGCTCGCGGTCCTTCACCCGCTTGACGATGCGCGTGGGTTTGCCGCACTTGGGACAGTCGTGACTCTTCGTCGTGTCCATCACTTTCACTCGATCAGCCGTCTTGGCTACCTTGACCATGATTGGCTCCTCACAGAACTCTCCCGATCACTGCCGTTCGGGAGGGACGTTTTCGGGAGTACGACGGAAAGAAGACTCCGGCTCGCCGCAAAACTGTAGTTTACATGACCCGGCGGTTTGTGTCGCTTGCCGCAAGTCAACTTCTTCGCCGCGGACAGCCTGCCCCGAGCGAAGTCGAGGGGCGGATGAGCGCGGATTTCTGTCGAGACTTCTCATCGCTCGGTACTCGGTACAAAATTGACCCTTGGTCGGGGCTCTGCTAGCTTCTACTGTTCTTCCCGCTGAGGCGACCATGGCCATCAGATTCCGCGGAGTCGATTTCGTCGAGTTCGATTCCCTGCTCACCGACGACGAGCGCCTGGTGCGCGACACCACACGCCAGTTCATCGAGGACAACCTCATCCCCATCATCGAGCAGTGCAACCGCGAAGGCCGCTTCCCGCGCGAACTGGTCAAGCCCATGGCCGAAATAGGCTACTTCGGCGCCAGTCTGAAGGGCTACGGCTGCGCGGGAATGTCGAACGTCGAATACGGGCTGGTGATGCAGGAACTGGAGCGCGGCGACAGCGGCGTGCGTTCGTTCGTCAGCGTGCAATCGGCGCTGGTGATGTATCCCATCCACACCTTCGGCAGCGATGAGCAGAAAGAGCGCTGGCTGCCGGCGCTGCAGAAGGGCGAAGCTCTGGGATGCTTCGGCCTGACCGAGCCCGATTTCGGCTCCAACCCCGGCGGCATGCGCGCGCGCGCCCGCCGCGACGGCACGGATTACATTCTGAACGGCGAGAAGATGTGGATCACCTCGGGCTCGATCTCCGACGTCGCCGTGATCTGGGCCAAGGTGGACGACGAAGGCGGCAAGGTCCGCGGCTTCCTCGTCGAAACCAATCGCCCCGGCTTCCGCACGGCCGACGTGCACGGCAAGTGGTCGCTGCGGGCGTCGGTGACTTCGAGCCTTTCGCTGCAGGACGTGCGCGTGCCCTGCACCAACCTTCTGCCTAAGTCCGACGGCCTGAAATCGCCGCTAATGTGCCTGAACCAGGCGCGCTACGGCATCGCCTGGGGCGGGCTGGGCGCGGCCATGGCGTGCTACGACTGCGCGCTGCAGTACGCCGGATTCCGCAAGCAGTTCCACGACCAGCCCATCGCCTCGCACCAGCTCGTGCAGGAAAAGCTGGTGTGGATGATCTCCGAGATCACCAAGGGGCAGCTGCTCGTCTTGCAGGTCGGGCGCTTGAAGGACCAGGACCGCGCCGGCTTCCAGCACATCTCGATGGCCAAGCGGAACAACGTCTGGATGGCGCTGGAGTGCGCCCGCATGGCCCGCGACATACTGGGCGCGAACGGCATCGCCGACGAGTATCCCATCTTCCGGCACATGGCCAACCTCGAGTCGGTGAAAACCTACGAAGGCACGCACGACATCCACACCCTGATCATCGGCAGCAGCGTGACCGGGATCGACGCGTTCTGAAGCAGTACTCGGTACTCAGTACTCCGGTACTCGGTACTTCTCCTTGACCTCCTCCGCCCGAAGGGGCATGATGCGCGATGGTTCCCGGCATCCCTCATTGCTGGGTCCGGAGGCACTCATGGCATCAGTCACATCTCAGCCCGCCAAAGCCATCGCCAAAAGCTTCGGGCAGAACATCGAGACCGATCTCGCCCTGGAATTCCTGCGTGTGGTAGAGAACGCGGCCATCGCCTGCGCCAAGGTCATGGGCCAGGGCGACCGCAAAGGCGCCGACCACGTCGCGGTCCAAGCCATGCGCAAGACCATGGACACCGTCCCCATGAACGGCAGAATCGTCATCGGCGAGGGCGAGCGCGACGAAGCCCCCATGCTCTACATCGGCGAGCATGTCGGCGCTGAGTTCCCCGACGGCACCAAAGTTCCCGAGATCGATATCGCCGTGGACCCGCTCGAAGGCACGAACCTGTGCGCCACCGGCTCGCCCGGCGCCATCACGGTGCTGGCCGCGTCGGAGAAAGGCGGACTGCTGCACGCGCCCGACTGCTACATCGACAAGATCGTCGTCGGCCCGTCGTGCAAGGGTTGCGTGGATCTCGACGCGCCCGTAGCCGACAACCTGAAGAACATCGCCAAGCGCCTGGAACGCGACGTCGAGGACCTGGTGATCGTGGTGCTCGACCGCCCGCGGCACGAAAAGCTGATCGCCGACATCCGCAAGGCGGGCGCGCGCATCAAGCTGATCACGGACGGCGACCTCTCGCCGGGCATCTCCGCCTCCGTGATCGGCACAGGCGTACACGCGGTGATGGGCTCAGGCGGAGCCCCGGAAGGCGTGCTCACCGCCGCCGCCATCCGCTGCCTCAACGGCTACATGGTCGGCCGCCTGATGCTGACCAAGCCGGAGCAGGAAGAGCGCGTGCACAAGATGGGCATCAAGGACGTCAAGCGAATCTACACTGCCGAAGACCTGGCGCCGGGCAAGCAGATCATCTTCGCCGCCACCGGCGTGACCGAAGGCACGATGATGAAAGCAGTGCGCTTCTTCGGCGAGGGCGCACGCACGTCGTCCATCGTCCTGACACTGAACACCGGCAAGGTGCGCTTCATCGAGAGCATCCACCTGGAGAAGAAGCCGGATGTGAAGGTGAGGTTCGCGTAGGGAAGTACTCAGTACGCGATACTCAGTACTCAGAAAAAGTTCAGAGAGCGACGGTCGCATCGGCCGCCGCTTTTTTTCTGAGTACTGAGTACTGAGTACTGAGTACTGAGTACCGACTACTGCACCTTCGGCACCGGCGGCCACTCGACATAGCCTCCTTCGAACAGAGCGACGGTGTCTTCCAGCCGCGCCTTGCCGTCGTGCACCGCAAACTGCATGCGCTTGCCGGTGTAGCTCTGGCTCCAGAATGAGACTCCGGCATAGGCGCCGTCGTTGCGCAGGATGTAATAGACCATCTGGATGTAGCGCAGGCGAGTCATGTCGTTGTTGTAGAGATGCGCGAGCCGGCGCAGGACATCCATCCCGGCATCGACCGGCGCCATCCCGCGGCGCATGTTCTCGACAATGCTGTGCGCGCCGGCGACGCGGATGTTTTCTTCGCCATTGCCGGTCGCTCCCGCCGAGCCCACATCCTGATCCGTGTAGCAGCCGGCGCCGATGATGGGAGAATCGCCGACGCGTCCCGCGATCTTCCACTCCAGGCCGCAGGTCGAGGTCATCCCCGACATCTCGCCTTTTTCATTCACCGCCGAGCAATGGATGGTGCCGTGTTCACGATGGATCACGCGCTCGATGGCGTACTCGCGCCATTCCGGCTGGATGCCCAGTTCCACCGCCGCCTGCTCCATCTGCTCCCGCTTGCGCCGCCATTCTTCCGACGTGGGCGGCGCCGGAGGCTTCCAGTAGGGATCGCTCAGGCCTGGTCCCCACCACCCCTGGTGCGACATGGTTTCCTTCCACAGCAGCCACATCTTGCGCGAGCGCTCGGTGAGCAGGTTTTCCTTGGGAAAGCCCATCTTCTCGGCAAAGCGTTCGGCGCCTTCGCCCACCAGCATCACGTGGCCGGTGTGGTCCATGACGGCGCGGGCCAAGAGCGAAACGTTCTTGATGTTCTTCACCGCGCCCACCGCTCCTGCTCGGCGCGTCGGACCCTGCATGCACGAGGCATCCAGCTCGACCACACCGTCTTCGTTGGGAAGCCCGCCGAGACCCACGGTCTGGTCATTGGGATCGTCTTCCTGCGCCTTGCAGACCAGGGTGACGGCGTCGAGCGTGTCGCTGCCGCGGCGCAGCAGGTCATAGGCGGCATCGAGCGAGTGCAGCCCGGTGGTTTTTGCGATCAAAGCGGGACGCTTGCTGGCGGGCGCGGGAGGACGGACCATGTGCTTGCCCTCCTGCGGAGCGGCAGCCAGTCCCATGGCCATCGAGGTTGAACCCAGGGCGGCCGTGGCAAGAAAATCGCGGCGGGAGATGGGCATGGAGAATCTCCTGAGAGACGCGACAGGATAGCAAAAACCGGCTCGTAGCTCTTAGCTCTTGGCTTTTGGCTCTCATTCCTAGCTTTCAGACAATTTCCGGTAGAGACGCAGCATGCTGTGTCCCGAACAAAAGGCCGGCGAAGATGCCGGCCTCGGTACAAGCTAAGAGCTAAGAGCCGAGAGCTAAAAGCTGCTTTTCATCCCGCTATCTTCCCCGACTTGGCCTGATCGGCGCGGAAGCGGAGCAGCACGCCAATCTTGCCGGCCTTCTCGAACTCAGCATCGGGACCGATATAGACCACGGCGATATTGCCGTCGAGGGCGCGGCGCAGGATCGCATCCGTGAGGTCCTCGAGTTCGCGCGTGTTCTTACCGCATGCCGGACAGGTGTCCACCAGGTTGCTATCGAGGTGGCCGCAATTGCCGCACTCGCTTCCGGGCGCGTAGAAGGCTTCCCCGAACAGCAGTGTCTGCACCTCGCCCTGTTCCAGCGCTTCCAGCACGCCTCGCAGTCCGACTTTGCCGCGCCCGTTGCGCTGCGCGCCGCCCACTACCTCACGAATCAGCGCCTGGCGCTCGCTGGCGCTGTGCTCCTCGAGGATGCGCTGTGCCTGCTCGCGCACCTGTTCGGCGGTAGCGACGGCAGGATCGATGCCGAAGCGTCCCAGCAGCTTCTGCTTGACGTAGGTGTGGAGGTGGGGCTCGAGCTGCGGCCAAACGTCCTCGCGGCAGCCCACGACAAAGCTCTCGCAGCCGGTGTTCTGCAGTTCCTGCAGGCGCTGGGCCACGTTCTTGAAGTGGCGCATGGCCTGGTTCTCGACGTGGCGCTCGACGTGGCCGGCGTCGTAGCCGCCGACCCCGCTGCTGCGGCCAGTGCGCGGCAGCGGATCGACGATCTCGGCCTGCTCCCGGATCTCACCCATCCACAGCTCGAACAGGCGCGCGCGTTCGCGGTCGATCAGCGCCACACAGCAGCGCGGCGCGGAGGCAGCCACCGCCGCCAGCGGACGCAGGTGGAAGCGGTGCGCGACATAGAGCTGCGTCCGCTTCAGGTGCTTGGGAAGATCGAACTCGCGCCAGATTCCCTTCCCCGAGCAGGCAAAGACCGCCTTGCCGCGTGCGTGGTTGCCGTGCAGTTGCTCGGCCAATTCCAGGATGCGCTTCAGGTCGGCGCGCAGGCTGGGGTTGTTGCCGTTCTTTTCGGCGCGGCGCAAGGCGTCGCGCACCAGGTCTTTCACCTGGATTTGCTCTTCGCGGTGCGATTTGTTCTGCGGTGTCTGCGGCTGGAAATAGAAGGTGACGGCGGAGTTTTCCGCCGATTCCAACTGGGCCAATTGGCGGAGTTCTTCACGAGTGATCATCGCGCTTCCCCCTGTGATGCGAGGTCAGGCAATCCTGGAATGTTGCAGCAGCTGGTCGCGCCAGTGCGAGACCGGCAGCGCCTGTTGGAGGCGGTGGCGGGCGGCCTCGATGGCAGCGCGCACCTGATCCTCCTGGCGGTCGGAAATGGCCGAGATCTCCCGCAACGTGAAGCCTTCGAAGGTGAACAGGATGAA
>DATNJE010000345.1:0-7213 GCA_035604095.1 Terriglobales bacterium | reverse complement strand
GTCAGCGAATCGACCAACTGCTGTTCGTGCTCGATGCCGGCATACTCGCTGGCGACGCTGCGGAACACCTCGTCCCAGAACACCATGTTGTGCTGCATGGCGTTGGACTTGGTGGCGCTGGTGACCTTCTTTCGCCCGTGGCTTCGGGCGTACTCGAAGGCATAGCGGATCACCCGCTCCGTCCCGCTGCGGGTGAACACGATTTCCTGGATGGCGACCTCGTGCGCGGTACCGCGGTGTACCCGGCCGCCTACGCCCGCATATTCCCCTTCGGTGTTCTCCCGAACGCACACCATGTCGATATGGTTCGGGCCCTTGGCCGCCAGCGGGCTCGTTACTCCCGGCAGCAGCCGCATGGGACGCAGGTTCACGTACTGGTCGAAGTGCTGCCGGATAGGCAGCAGCAAACCCCAGAGCGTGATGTGGTCCGCCACGCGCGGGTCGCCGATCGGGCCCAGCAGGATGGCGTCGAAGCCCGCGCGCTCCAGCACCTGTATGCCGTCCTGCGGCATCATCGCTCCATGCCGCAGGTACCACTCGGAGCCCCAGCCGAAGGTTTCAAAGTCAACGCGAAACTGGCCAGAAGATTCAGCCAATACTTCGAGTGCGCGAACCCCTGCGGGGATGACCTCCGATCCTATCCCGTCGCCGGGAAGCACAGCGATGTGGTAGTGGCGCATGGTCATCCCCTTTCGGATTTCCGTGGGGAAATCAACGATTCGGCCCTCACCCTGCACTGTGCTGAGTGTCGCAGGCGGTTGATGAAAACCGGCTTCGCATCATAGCAGGTGAATCTTCCAGGCGCCTGTTCCAGTAAGAGGTTCCGCGGAGACTTAGATCGCCGACCGCTCGACGGTGCGGAGCCGATCGTGGTGATTTGCGGAGAGGGCACCAGCGTATACTCGGTGCGATGATGGGCTGCAAACGGCCAAGTAACCACCCGTTGGTTCCTCTTGCGCTGCTCTCGCTTTCCGTGCTGTGCGGCATGTCTCGGCTCTCAGCGCAGATTCCTGAGTCACAACCGAAATTCCCTCCGCAACAAGCTTCGGACAGCATTGCCGCCAGGAGGCTATCCCATCTTCGGCACGGGATAAACGTCAGCGGATGGTTCGCCCAAGTCGCGGGCCCAAAGGGCTACACAAAGGAGCACTTCATTTCGCACACCACCTCCCGTGACATTGCGCTGATCAAGGCGATGGGCTTCGACCACGTACGGCTCAGCATTAACCCGCAGCCCATGTTTCGGGAAGGTGAGGCCGATGCGATTCCGAAGGAGTATCTGGGCTATTTGGATGAGGCCGTACAAAACATTCTCGCCAACGATCTGGCAGTAATACTGGACATACACCCTGCAAGTGAGTTCAAGAACAGGCTTGCCAAGGACGATGGCTTCGTTGAGCAATTCGAAGACTTCTGGCGTGCCTTTGCCAAGCACTACGGGGCATTGGACCCGAACTTCGTTTTCTTCGAGATACTCAACGAACCGGAATCGCAAGACCGTTATCGATGGGCTGGCATACAGGCCAAGCTGGCAGCAGCAATCCGCGAGGGAGCATCCCAGAACACGATCATCGCGACTGGGGCGCGTTGGTCAGCCGACGACGACCTGCTTTTCCTGGTGCCGCTCCGGGATGCGAACGTAATCTACAGCTTTCATTTCTACGAGCCGCAGATCTTCACCCACCAGGGCGCCAACTGGGCGGTGGACTTCTGGCATTTCGCACACGGGCTGGCCTACCCATCGACTCCGGAATCAGCCGAAAGGGTGGCCGCCGAAGAGCCTGAAGCGGCCAACCGGCTTTACGTGATTCGGTACGGGTTCGAGCGCTGGAACGGCGCACGAATTGAAGCCGAAATCTCTCAGGTCGCGGAGTGGGCCAGACGATATGGAGTGCCGGCTATCTGCGATGAGTTTGGAGTGTACCGGAAGTATGCTGACGCCAACTCCCGTCCCGCTTGGCTGACCGACGTACGCTCTTCGTTGGAGCGGCACGGTATGGGATGGACCATGTGGGACTATTCCGGGGGGTTCGGAGTGGTTGCGAAGGCGGGCAGCGAGACCGTTCCCGACGAACCCACCCTCCGGGCTTTGGGCTTGAAAGCGCCTTAGATTCTCAAGCGACGGGGCCCGGGCTCAGGCAAACTTCAGCACAAAGGGCAGCCCTACGATCAACAGCACCGCCAGGAACACCACGCCCATGATGAATCCCTGCCGCCAGAAATCCTTGCCCGCGATGTAGCCGCTGCCGTACCAGATGGGAGACGGCCCGGTGGCATAGGGAGTGAGAACGCCCATCAGCCCCAGGCTGTATACCAGCATGAGGGTGATCGCGCGGGTGGGTATGCCCGGGATCGCCACCATGGCGGCGAGGAACACGGGCAGCACGGCCGCGGTGTGGGCCGTGGAACTGGCGAACAGGTAGTGGATGAGAAAGAAGACTGCCACCACGCTGACCATCATGGCGAGCGGTGGAATGTGCGTCAGGCTGGCTACCGTGCGATCGGCGAACCACTTGAGGAAGCCGACGCTGTTCAACCCATCCGCCATGGCCACCAGCGTGGCGAACCACACCAGCACGCTCCAGGCCTGCTTGTTGGCGGCGATGTCGCTCCAGCCCACCACCTTGGTGATGATCATCAGCCCGATGACGGCCATCGCGACCGTTACAGGAGCCACCCAGTGTGAGCCCGCGATCCATGCGACCAGAGCAGCGAGCGCGAGAATCGCCATGGTGATTTCCCGGCGCGTGATTCTCCCTAGCATCTGGAGTTCGTGTCCTGCCCAGATCACCACCTCGGTGCCACGCTTGATCTGCGGCGGATACAACACGTAGGTGAGCAATGGGGTCGCCGCAAACAGCAGGATGCCGACGGGAAGGAAGCCCACGAGCCAGGCCGTCCATGTGATGTCGACATGCGCGATCTTCCGGGCCAGCTCGATGGCCAGCAGGTTGGGCGCCAGCGCCGTCAGGAACATGGAACTGGTGACATTGGTGATGGCGAATCCGGTCCACATCAGGTAGGAACCGATCTTGCGCGGGTCGTGGTCGGGTGTCGAGCCGTAGAGCGGGGGAATGTTCTTGACCACCGGGTAGATGGTGCCGCCGCTGCGCGCCGTGTTGGACGGCATGAAGGGCGCCAGCAGCAGATCGGAGAGCGCCACCGCGTAGCCGAGGCCGAGCGTGCGCTTGCCCAGGAGCTTGACCAGCAGCAGCGCGATCCGCCGTCCCAGTCCGGTGGCCTCGTAGCCCAGAGCGAACATGTTGGCCGCGAAGATGAGCCAGACCGTGTCATTGGAAAACCCGGAGAGCGACCATCGCATGGCCTCGGTGGGTGTCTTGCCGACAAAGACGTACATGGCCGCAATGGTCACGCCGATGAAGCCGACCGCCGGCCCGGGGAGCGGCTCCGCGATTAGCCCCGCGATGACGGCTGCGAACAAGGCGAAGAAGTGCCAGGCATTCGGCGTCAGCCCGTTGGGTACTGGGATGATCCTGAGCCCGAGACCCAGGGCCAGCGGCACCACCCACTTCACCCATCCGTAACCTGCCGCGGGGAGCAGGGGCGGCCGCTTGGGCGTCGTTACCTCGGTTACAGCCGATGCTGTGGCCATAGGGCACCTCCCCATTCATTAGTTAACCTCGGCTTCTCCGATCGCACTGTGACCAGCGCCACACGGCGCTGTGATTAGGTCCCGACGCCGGTTGGGGTGCTGGTCGTTCCTATATCGATGAAGACGCGGCAGATACAATCCTTGACATATTACATATCGCGATATTAATATCGCATATTGACATATATGACCCTGGGCGAGAAAATCCGCTACCTGCGCGAGATGGAAGGCACGCTGCGCGGGTTGGGGCGCGACATGACGCAGCAGGAGATTGTCCGGGAGGTCAAGCGTGAGCGGGGCGCGAGCATCAGCCAGTCGTACCTGTCGCAGATCGAAAGCGGCGCGCGCCCGCACCTCACCAACACCACGCGCATGTTGCTGGCGCGGTTCTTCAAGGTGCACCCGGGATACCTGGTGGACGACCCCGAGGGCTTCCACACCGAGCTCACCTCGGAGGTGCGCGGCCTGGAGGACACGCTCGACCTGTGGCTCATCAACGGGGCGGAGCGCTTCCGCCGCGATCTGGAGTTGCGGCACGCGCTGCTCGAGGTGGCCAAGCACAAGGACTCGCGCAAATGCCTGCTGCTGTTGGGAGAGATTCTGGAGACGCCGGAGCTGGCCGAGCGGTTGATGGAAGTGCTCAAATCCGGGCCCAAGGCCAAGGCACAGGGATGAGGAGGTGATCACGATGACCTGGGAAACCTTCTATCTGATCTGCTTCGTGGTCGGCGGTGTTTTGATCATCGTCTCGTTCCTGTCGGGCGTTCTGCACCTGCCTCATTTCCATCTGCACTTCCCGCATCATGGAGGCGGGCTGCACCTGGGTGGAGGCCATATTGGCGGCGCGCCCGCCGGCGGAGCACATGCGGCCGGTGGAGGATCGGCACAAAGCGGAACGGCGGGCTATCAGGTGTCGCCGCTGAACTTCCCCACGCTTCTTATCTTCCTCGTGTGGTTCGGCGGCACGGGATATCTGCTAACGCACTACGGTCATGGCTGGGGCTTCCTGGGGTTGCTGGTTTCCGCGGTGGCGGGGCTTGCGGGCGCGGCCATCGTGTTCTGGTTCATGGCCAAGGTTCTGGTGAAGCCGGATGAGAACCTCGACCCTGCCGACTACGTGATGGTGGGCACGCTGGGCAAACTGACGGTGGGCATCCGCAAGAAAGGCACGGGCGAGATCGTCTACGTGCATGGCGGAGCGCGCAAGAGCGCAGCAGCGCGCAGCGAGGACGGCCGTCCCATCGAGAAAGGCATGGAGGTGGTGATCGAGCGGTACGAGAAGGGGATCGCATACGTGCGCCGGTGGGATGAGTTGGCCGAGGAGCCACGCTCTGAACCGGCGCGGGGCACGGACCCGCATTGATTCGTTTTGGCCGGGTTACGGAAATCCGGCGGATGTGGCTGGAGGTTTTATGCAGAACCTGCAATGGGTCGGCGGTATCTGGTTTCTGGTGGGCGTGGGCCTGGTCGCCCTGTTCTTCGTCATGGGTTTTCTGGCGAGGATCTACCGCAAGGCCGGGCCGCATGAGGCGCTCATCGTCTATGGCTTCCGCGGCACGCGCATCATCAAGGGCCACGGCACGCTGATCTTCCCCATGGTGGAAAGCTGCAAGGAGCTGTCGCTGGAGCTGATGTCGTTCGACGTGGCGCCGCAGCAGGACCTCTACACCAAGCAGGGCGTGGCGGTGACGGTGGAGGCCGTGGCGCAGATCAAGGTGAAGTCTGACGACGAGAGCATCCGCACCGCCGCCGAGCAGTTCCTTACCAAGACCGATCAGGAGCGGGAAGGCCTGATCCGGCTGGTGATGGAAGGCCACCTGCGCGGCATCATCGGGCAGTTGACGGTGGAAGAGATCGTCAAGGAGCCGGAGATGGTGGCCGACCGCATGCGCTCCACCTGCGCCGACGACATGACCAAGATGGGGCTGGAAGTGGTGTCGTTCACCATCAAGGAGGTGAAGGACAAGAACGAATACATCGCCAACATGGGCAAGCCGGATGTGGCGCGCATCAAGCGCGATGCCGACGTGGCCACGGCTGAAGCCGATCGCGACACCGCCATGAGGCGCGCGGTGGCGACGCGCGATGCCGCAGTGGCCAAGGCGCAGGCCGACCAGGAGCGGGTGCTGGCGGAGACGCTTTCCATGGCCAAGCAGGCCGAGTCGCAACGGGATCTCGAGGTCAAGAAGGCGCTGTTCCTGGAGACCACCAAGAAGCAGCAGGCGCAGGCCGACAAGGCTTATGACATCCAGACCCAGATCATGCAGCAGCAGCTCACCGCCGAGCAGGTGAAAGTTCAGCAAGTGGAGAAAGAGCAGCAAGTGAAGGTGCAGGAAGCCGAGATCGCCCGCCGCGAAAAGGAATTGATCGCCACCGTGCTCAAGCAGGCGGAGATCGAGCGGCAACGCATCGAGACCCTGGCGGAGGCTGAGAAGCAACGGCTGATGGCCGAAGCCGAGGGCCGCGCGTCGTCCATACGGCAACAGGGCGAGGCCGAGGCCGACATCATCTTCAAGAAAGGCGAGGCGGAAGCTAAGGCCATGAACGTCAAGGCCGAGGCCTATCAGGAGTACAACCAGGCGGCGGTGGTGGACAAGCTGATCACCGGGCTGCCCGACATAGTGAAGGCCATGGCGGCGCCGCTGGCCAGTGTGGACAAGATCACCATCGTCTCCACCGGCAACGGCAGCGCAGCCGGACTGAACAAAATCACCGGCGACATGGCACAGATCGCGGCGCAGGTGCCGGCGCTGTTCGAGGCGCTCTCGGGCATGAAGATGTCGGATCTGCTGGGCAAGATCCGCGTGATCGGCGACAAGACGCCCACGCCGGATGTGTTGCCGCCGGAGGGCAAGTCCGATGCGGCAGGCGCGGGCAAAAAGTAGCAGGTACTGAGTACCGAGTACTGAGTACTGGTTTTGAGAAAGGAGTTACGTCATGGCACTGATGGAGCGAGTCTCAACCCTGGTGCGGGCCAACCTCAACGACCTGATCGACAAGGCCGAGGACCCGGAGAAGATGCTGAAGCAGGTGATCCTCGACATGGAAAACCAACTCATGCAGGTGAAGACGCAGGTTGCCATTTCCATCGCCGACCTGCACCTGCTGGAGAAGCGCAGGAAGGAGAACGAGGACAAGGTGGTGGAATGGATGCGCAAGGCAGAGCTGGCGGTGGACAAGAAGCAGGACGACTTGGCGCGCGCGGCGCTGGAACGGCACAAGAGCTATCAGACGGTGGCGGAGAGCTTCACGCAGCAGATCGAGGACCAGAAGACGCAGGTGGAGAGCCTGAAGTCGGCGCTGCGCAAGCTGGAGCAGAAGCTGGCGGAGGCGGAAGCGAAAGTCGAGCTGCTGGTGGCGCAGCACCGGCGCACGCGCGCCGCGGGCAAGGCGGCCGACGCGCAGGCGTCGATGGGCGATCGCGCCAAGCTCGCCACCTTCGACCGCATGAAGCACAAAGTCGAGCGTTCGGAGGCGGTCGGGCAGGCAAAAACGGCGCTGGCCGGCGAGGACATCGACGACCGCTTCGCCAAACTGGAGAAGGAAGAGGAGATCGAGCGCATGCTGGCTGAGATCAAGCAGCGCCGCGGGACCGCATGA
>DATNJE010000344.1:0-12453 GCA_035604095.1 Terriglobales bacterium | reverse complement strand
TGGCTCCGACCAGGTATCGGGAGCCGACCAGCTTACCCACCTGGTGAAGGACCGGCTGGCCAGCCGTACCGACAAGCGCGTGTTCATCAAGGCCGACGCCCGCACCAAGTACGGGAACGTGGTGGACGTGGTGGACAACGTCCGCGCCGCGGGCGTGGACCAACTGGGCCTGCTCACCGAACAGCGCAAGACCGGTCCGGGAGCGCCCAGCGGACAATGACGAGGTACTGAATATGGCAATGGCAATCGGTGGGCCCGGCGGACTCAACGCCGACCCCAACGTAACCCCGTTGATCGACGTGCTGCTGGTGCTGCTGATCATCTTCATGGTCATCACACCCTTGACGCCGAAAGGGCTGGATGCGCTGGTGCCGCAGCCGCCTCCGCCCAACGCCAAAACGCCGCCGCCCGCCGCCGATCGCACCGTGGTGGTGCAGTTGCTGAAGGGTTCCGGCGGCAAACCCGCCTTGAAGATCAACCAGGACGACGTCACGTGGGACACCTTGCAGGGGCGCCTGGAAGAGATCTACAAGACGCGCGCCGAAAAGGTGATGTTCGTCAAGGCCGATAATGACCTGGAATTCTCCCAGGTGGCGCAGGTGATTGACATCGCTCATGCTGCCGGGGTGGAGAAGGTCGGCCTGATCACGGCCAAGATCGAGGCTGGCGGCTAAGCACGGACCTTAGACCCTTTGTTCCGTGGAGAGCAAGCACTCATGAAGCAAAGAGCAGAGAACGAGTGGCGGCCGCAGCACTGCCGCAAGGCGGCAAGAGTGGCGGCGGTGCTGGGCCTGGCTGTGGTGCTGGCGGGGCTCACCGGATGCACCAAGCTGAAGGCCCGCGACCAGCTCAACAAGGGCGTTCAGTCTTACAAGAACGCCAAATACGAGGATGCTATCGCGCACTTCCAGAAGGCGGTGGCGCTGGATCCCAGGCTGCTCAATGCACGCCTGTACTTGGCGACCGCCTACGCGCAGCAGTACGTCCCCGGCGCCGATACCTCGGAAAACAACCAGATGGGGCAGCAGGCGATCGACGAGTACAAGCGCGTGCTGGAGATGGACCCCCACAACACCAACAGCGTGAAGGGCATCGCCTCGCTCTACTTCAACATGAAGAAGTTCGAGCAGGCCAAGGAGTACCACGAGAAGGCCAAGCAGCTCGATCCCAACGATCCGGAAGAGTATTACTCCATCGCGGTAATCGACTGGACGCAGTCCTACGCGCCGCGGCAGGAAGAGCGCGCCAAGCTGGGATTGAAGCCGGAGGAGCCGTTCAAGGACAAGGACAAGAAGGTCTGCGAATCGCTGCACGACCGAAGCATGCCCAAGGTGGATGAGGGCATCCAGAATCTGACCAAGGCGCTGCAGCTCCGTCCGGATTACGACGACGCCATGGCCTACCTGAACCTGCTCTACCGGGAGAAGGCGGACTTGGAGTGCGGCAACCCCGACGCCCGCGCCGCCGACCTGAAGGTCGCCGACGACTGGGTGGACAAAACCATGGCCACCAAGAAGCAGAAAGCCGAGAAGCTGGCGCAGAAGGGCGGCGGCATCGTCACCACCGAGCAGCCGAAGTAAGGATCACCATCCTAAGAAGGAAAAGCCTCTCCCAGCGGAGAGGCTTTGCTGTCTTGAGCCAACCGGGGCAGGCGTCACCACGGCTCGGTTGCGCGTCACAGCATGGCAGGGCCGCCCTTCGAGTAGAATTGCGTGTTTCACCCCGCTCTCATCTATGTTCAAGAAGATTCTTATCGCCAATCGGGGGGAGATCGCGGTGCGCGTGATCCGCGGCTGCCGCGAGATGGGCATTTCGCCGGTGGCGGTCTATTCCGACGTGGACCGGGCGGCGCTGCACGTGCGCAAGGCCGACGAGGCTTACCACATCGGTCCGGCAACCGCCAGCGAGTCCTACCTGAACATCCCCAAGCTGATCGAAGTGGCCCGCAAATCGGGAGCCGAGGCGGTGCATCCGGGATACGGTTTCCTGTCGGAGAACCCTGGGTTTAACCGCGCTTGCCGCGAGGCGGGGATCAAGTTCATCGGTCCCACTCCGGAAGCCATGGAACTGATGGGCTCGAAGACCCGCGCCCGGCAGACCATGGAAAAGGCCGGCGTGCCCTTCGTCCCCGGAACCACCAAGGGGCTGGACTCGCTGGAGCAGGCGCGGGAAGTCGCAGCCAAGATCGGCTACCCCGTGATGCTGAAGGCGGCGGGCGGCGGAGGCGGCAAGGGGATGCGCGCGGTGCACTCTCCGGAAGGGCTGGCCTCGGCGCTCGAGCAGGCCAAAAGCGAGGCCATGCGCTCCTTCAAGGACGACGAAGTTTACATCGAGAAGCTGATCGAAAACCCGCGCCACATCGAGGTGCAGATCCTGGGCGACGAGCACGGCAACCTGGTGTACCTGGGCGAGCGCGAGTGCTCGGTGCAGCGGCGTCATCAGAAGGTGCTGGAGGAGTCGCCATCGTCGTTCGTCGATCCCGAGATGCGGCGGCGCATGGGAGAGACGGCGGTGCGCGTGGGCAAGGCGGCTGCGTATTCCAACGCCGGCACCGTCGAGTTCCTGGTGGATGAGAAGAAAAACTTCTACTTCCTCGAGGTCAACGCGCGCTTGCAGGTGGAGCATCCGGTGACCGAGTTCGTCACCGGGCTGGACCTGGTGCACCTGCAGATCCGCATCGCCGCCGGCGAGAAGCTGCCGTTCCGGCAGGAAGGCATCACGCTGCGCGGCCACGCCATTGAGTGCCGCGTTTATGCCGAGGATCCGGACAACAACTACATGCCCAGCCCAGGCACCATCACGCGCTTGCTGCAGCCTTCCGGCCCCGGCATCCGGCGCGATAGCGGCGTGTACGAAGGCTGGACCGTGCCCATCGACTACGATCCGCTGCTAGCCAAGGTAATCGGCTACGCCCCCACGCGGCCCGAGGCCATCGCGCGCCTGGACCGGGCGATGTACGAATATTTCGCCGGCGGCATCAAGACCAACATTTCGTTGTTCCGGCGGATCCTCCACGATCCCGACTTCATCGCCGGCAAGATCAACACCGGCTACCTCGACCGCCTGTTGGAACGCAGCAAGAAAGAGCTGCACGAGGCGCGGGACGGAGACCGCCGGATCGCCGCTGTGGCTGCAGTCCTGTTCACGCAGATGGAGAACGGTGCGGCGGCTCCCGGCGGGGCTGCGCCGCGTGCCGCTGGGGTGAGCGCGGACGGCGTTGCTGCGACTAACTGGAAGCGCACGGCGCGCATGGACGCCCTGCGCGCGAAGTGAAATGACTTACGAAGTCACCATCGACGGCAAGATGTACCGGGTGGAACTGACGCGCGGCCCGGACGCGAAGCTGCAGTGCCTTTTGGACGCACGCGAGCTGAGCGTGGACGCCGTCGAAGCCGGGCGCGACATCCTCTCGATCGTGATCGAGGGCAGGGCGTGGGAGGTCAAGCGCGAGCGGGTGGGCGGCGAGATGCACCTGATGATCGCCGGCGAGCGCTATGAGGCCGAGGTCCGCGATCCGCGCTCCTTCCGGGCGCGCAAGGCCGCCGGCGCCGGACTGGAAGGCCCCAAGAAGCTGGTCTCGCCGATGCCGGGCAAAGTGGTGCGCGTACTGGTGGCTCCCGGGGCGGAGGTCGAGGCCGGGCAGGGCATCATCGTGGTGGAAGCCATGAAGATGCAGAACGAGATCAAGTCGCCCAAGAAGGGAACGGTGAGCAAGATCATCGCCGCCGAAGGGGCGACGGTGAATGCCGGGGAAGCGCTGGCCATCGTGGAGTGAAGAAAAACGCCGCGGATTTACACGGATAAAGGGATTTGGTCCGTGAGTATCCGTGGCGTGAGATCCCTCGCTGCGCTCGGGATGACCGCGGCAGGCTCAAACGCCTGCCAAGCGCGGTCATTTCCCAGCGTCCTTGAGCACCTGCTGGGCGTAGTAGTTCTCCACCCGGGCTTCGTCGCGGACCACCTCATAATAGGCGGCTTTCAGCAACTGTTCGCGGCGGCCGCGGAGCTGCTCGCGAATCGTCTGCTGCACCCGCGGGTCGCTGAGCTCGCGCTGTCCGGCGGGTTCGCGGGCCAGCAGCTTCACGATGCGGTAGCCGGCCACCTGCCGGGTGGAGGGGTTCGTGACGGAGATTACCGTGCTGGTCTGGCCGGCCTTGAGCTTGGAAACAATCTCCCGGGCCATGGGGTCGCTCTTGATGGCCGACTCGGGGATAAACCCCATGTCGCCGCCGTTGCCCGCGGTGGAGGAGTCCTCGGAGTAGTTCATGGCCAAGGTGGCGAAGTCCTCGCCCGACTCTAGCCGATTCTCCACCATCTGGATCTTCTTGTGCGCGTCGGCCTCGTTCAGCGCCTTGTTCTTCACGCTGCCGGACTCGGGGTTGGCTGCGGCGGTCACCACGATCTGCGCCAGGTGGTAGCGGGGCTCGACCAGGTTGAACTCCGCCTTGTGAGCGTTGTAATACGCGGCGATATCGGCGTCGGAGATGGTGATCTTGGACGTGATCTCCTTGTTGATCACCTTCTCGATGGTGATATTGCGGCGGAACTCGCGCTTCAGGTCGTCCACCGTCAGGCTGCGCTCTTTCATCCGCTGCTGGAACTGCTCCTCGGTGTAGGGCGCCTTGACTTCGCTGAGCTTGCTGTTGACCTCCTCCTCGGTGGCCAGCAGGCCGAGCTTTTCCGCCTTCTGCATCATGATCTCGTCATCGATGAGCTGCTTCAGGATGGCCAGGCGCAGGCTGGCGGCCTCCTCGGCGCTGGGCGGCTGCGGCGCCTGGGAAGTCTGCATCAGGTAGTACTTCTCGACATCGGCGCGCAGGATCTTCTTGCTGTTGACCTTGGCGACGGCGTCACCGGAACTCTCCTTGGAGCTGCACCCGGCCAGCGACAGCGCCGAGAACAGTGCGAAGAGGCAGAAAGCCAGGGCGCGCAGATGATTGCGATTCAACAACCCGCCTCCCATAAAGCCACCGGAATTGTATCGAAGGGTACCGCGTGCATGCATCATTTCGCTGGCGCTGGTGCTGGCGCCGCCGCGGGAGCAGTCCCCGCGGCCATCGCCGGTTGTTCAGCGTTCCGCAGGGCGGCCTGAATCTCCGACCGCAGCTCGGTTTCGGTCAGGGCCCCCGACGTCTTGTCGCCGTTGATGAACAGCGTGGGCGTGGAGCTGACGCCGAGCGTGTCGGCCTCCTTTACCGAGGCATTGAGCAGAGCATCAGGCTGTGATTTCAGGCAGGACTGCAGGATGTTTCCGTCCAGGCTGTGCTTCCGTCCGGCGTCCAAGGCGGCATTGTCCAGCCGCGCGAAGGATGCGTTCACGTCACGGCCCGGCCCGCTGACATCCTTTTGGTTTGCGTGGACGTAATCGGAGAAATCCCAGTAGGCCTCGTTGCTCTGCTCGGCCAGGCAGTTGGAGTCGATGGCGGCGCGCTTGGCCCAGGGGTGGATCTCGAACAGGGGAAAGTCCTTGAAGACGATGCGCACCCGGTCGGTGTATTCCTTCAGGCTGTCGGCAAAAAGCGTGCGGTACATCATGGCGCAGTAGGGACACTGGAAATCGTCGTAGACGATGATGGAAACTTTGGGCGAAGCCGCGCCCCGCCACGGCCGGCCCGTGACGTTGATCTTCTTCATCAGTTCGGCCTGCTCGCGCCGTGTCTCGGCGTTCCGGGCCAGGGTTTTGGCGTAGCCTTCGGGGGTGATGTCGATGTCGGTAACACTCAGCAACTTCTTGGCGTCCTTGGAAAGCAGGAAATCATGGGTGTTCTTCTGCCCTCCACCCTCGAACGTGATGGGCAGAGTGTCGTAGCCGGTGAATTCGCTGGGTTTGGGGGTGCCCACCGTAACAGTGACGGCGTCGGGTACCTTGAAATGGGCGCGCACCTGGCGTTCAATGCGTTGGTTGGCCTCCGGCGAAAGCGATTGGGCCGAACATCCCAGGCAAAACAGCACCACCAGCCATACCGGGCGCTTGAAAAAATCCACGAACACCACCTGGATCGATGGAATCAACCGTCATTATCTCACAGCGGAGCGGCCCAACTATTGATCCATCGGATGATCGGGTCATCGGGTGATTTGGATCGAACAGCGCCCAGCGGCAGGCAGACCCCGCCTAGCGCGTGCCCGTGCGCAGGCAGGCTACCGGAAGCACGGCGTTCATTGAGCCGGAACGGAAGCCTTCCAGGTCGAGAGTGATGTAGGTAAAGCCGATCGCCTTGAAGATGCGGGCGAACTCGGCGGCCATGGCCGGCGTCAAGGCGCGCGGCATTTCCTCCGGCGCGATCTCCAGGCGAACGATCTCTCCATGGTGCCGCACGCGGAACTGGCGGAATCCCAGCCGGCGCAGGGCGTCCTCGCCCTGCTCGACCATCGCGAGCACTTCCGGAGTGACTGCTCGTCCATACTCAACGCGTGACGACAGGCACGCCGACGCCGGCTTGTCCCACACCCGCAGGCCGGCGGCGCGCGCCAATTCGCGGACCTCCGCTTTGCTCAGTCCCGCGTCGAGCAGCGGCGCCGCCACACCATGCTGGCGGGCAGCCTGCTGCCCGGGACGGAAGTCTCCTTGGTCATCGAGGTTGACCCCGTACGCCACCGCGTCAAAGCCCCGCGCCGCGCGGACCTGCTCCATCACCGTGAACAGCTCGTCCTTGCAGTAGAAGCAGCGCGCCGCGTCGTTGCGCACGTATTCCGGCCGGTCGAATTCGGCGGTCTGGATCACTTCCAGCGGAATCTTCTGTTCCTCGGCGAATGCCACCGCGTCGTTTAGGTGAGTGCGAGCTAGAGATGGGGAATCAGCCAGGACCGCCAGCATGGCGTCGCCCAGCGCCTGGTGCGCCGCCCAAGCGAGAAAGGCGGAGTCAACTCCGCCCGAATAGGCCACAAGAATCCGCCCCAGCCAGCGCAGGCGGTCATCGAGTGCAGCGCGTTTGGCGGATAAGTCCACGCAACGATATTAGCATTCAGCACTCAGCAATCAGCCCAAAATGCCACGGATTCTCGCGAATCAAAACAAATAGATGAGAAACCCGAAGATTCGTGCAAATCCGTGGTTTCGTCGGCTGATTGCTGACGCCTCCTCAGTAGATCCGTTCCTGCCGTTTCAGATTGCCAAAGGCGCCGATGTTGGCTAGCGTGAACGAGAAGCGGAACTGGTTCTCGTTGCGGATCGATCCCAGCTCGTAGCGGCGATATTCGAAGCTCACGCCGCAGCAATCCCAGTTGTAACTGGTCTGGATGGCGGAATACTGCAGGACATGCCCCGCCCCCAGCGGTTTGGCTAACGGCTGAATGCTGAATGGGTTGGCGTCGAAGCCCATGCTGGCGGCGGCGTTAATGCCGCGCTTGGCGAGGTTGCCATAGCCGATCATCACGCGGAACTGGTTGAAAAGGTCGGGCGTTTCGCGGGGCACTCGAAAGAACGTGTGCGCCCCGCCGAGGAAAAAGTTTCCCAGCCGGTAATTGGTGAACACGGTACTGGCGTTGATGCGGCTTTCTACGGTGTCGTAGTCAACCTGCCAGCCGAATTCGGTTTGATTGCTGGGATGCAGCAGGATGCGGGAGACGATGGGCGTGAAGCGGCGCGGCGAAGTGAGAAAGGCGATGCCGGTGAAATCGTCGGTGGTGGTCAGCACATTGCGTGTGCCGTTTACGAGCGCGCCCCCGAAATAGGGATCAAAGAAGTACTTCTGCTTCAGCTCCCAAGAGAGCAGCTCGCGGGCGCCGCGCGTCGGGCAGGACTCGCCTTTATCTCCGGTCACGGGTTTGCCGGAGGCGGTCGCCGACGCCGCGGTGGGCGCTGGCTCGCGGCACTCTGGCCCGCCCGCGGACTTGATGTAGAGGCGCTGAACGACCGCGTACTCCAGCTCATTGGTGTCGGAGAGGATGTCGCGGGAATCGAAGCGGATGATGTTGGCGAAATTGTCCACCCCGCCGACGTAGCGGTACACCAACCGCGGTTCGATGGCGTGCTTGAGCTTGTGTCCCCAGACTGGACGATCGAAGATGCGGACCAGTGACGGCGGGCGCAGCTCGAACGAGGCTTCCGCGGCGTTGCGATTGATGTACTGCCCGACGGCGCTAGGTAGGCCGCCGTTGGTCCCGGGCACTTGGCGCTGGGTGTAATAGGTCTCGCGCAGGCCGATCTCGGGGCGCAGCGTCCAGCCGCCGAGCAGCATGGGCAAAGAGGCGCGTGGGTTCACGTCGACGCGCCCGACCAGGTCGTTGGATTGGAAGCCCAGTTCGCTGCGGGACAATCCTCCCAGCGCTGTGTCGAACGACCAATACACTGGGGTGTGGCCAATTCGCCGGTCGACGCTCGAGATTTCAAAACTGGGAGCGTGAAAGATGGTGACCACGTCGCCCTGCGTTTCGCTCTCGAAGTTCTGATAGCGAGCGCCCAGCAAGTTGAATCCGAATCCGTCCAGGTTCTTGGAAAGGAAGGCTACGGATTTCACCTCGGAATTCACCGCCTCGGTGAAAGTCTGCCCCCAGGCGAGGCGAAAAACGTAGGAGCTGAGGTACTCGGCCGAGACCACGCCGCGAAAACCGTAGGGGAACTGGGCCTGGCCGTCGAGGTTGACGTCCCCGCCGCCTTCGCCCTCGCGGTCGACCACGCCGTAGTAGTGGGCGCTAAGGTAAGAATCGTCGCTGGGCCGGAAGCGCCACGATGCATGCTCTGACCAGCCGCGCTGGGAGAAGTATTCAGCGCCCAGGGTCGTGTCCATGCTGCGGTCGATGGCCCAATAGTATGCATCGCCCAAAATGAGGCCTTTGCTCGACGAGTTGCCCATGCTGGGCAGCAAGAAGCCGCTCTGGCGGCCGAGCTGATCGACCGCCTGGTCGGCGTAGGGAAGGTAGAACAAGGGCACGTTCTCGACCCGGAAGAGGGAGTTGTAGGTCCGGGCTTTGCCGTTCATGTCCACCACAATGCGCTCGCCGTTGAGCGACCACTTGGGCCGCGGCAGCTCACAGGAGGTTACCGCGCCATGGTGCACCACGTAAACTTCCGGCCCGGTCTTCTCGACTACCCGGCCGGTGAAGGTGAACGGACTGGTGGAGGTCAGAATGACGCTGTGCCCCTGGAAACGGATGCCGCTGGTCCCGATCACGTCAAAGAACGTCCCGGTCTCGTTCCACACGGCGTAGTGGCCATGGGAGGCCACGATGTGCTCGTCATGGGGACCGCCATCGAGCGTCACGTGGCCGGTGGCGGTGGCCTCACCGGTGGAATCGTCGTAGGTGATCTCGTCGGCCCGCAGCACCCGGATGCGATAATCGATTTCCGCGTCACCGCGCAGCTTGTAGATATCGCCGGATTTCTCCTGCTCGCGCGCCTTGATGATGACTTCCTCCCGCGGCCGCGGGGGAGGGACGGAGGGCGCAACCTGCGGCGCATTGCCCGCCGCGGCACCGGGCTGCGCAGCCGGAAGCAACTGGCTAGTAACTACGGAATGCGCCAGAACCAGATGACAAACGAAGGCAGCCGTGATACCTAATCGGTTGCGGCGGAACATGGGAGAGGCTCGAACTTAGCATGCGAGCCGCTACCGGCGCAAAAGGATTCCGTGTTCCGGCGCGCTCTGGCCGACTCACAACCCGTTCATGGCCTGCCCGATCTGCGGTGAGCAGTGCACGTGTCCGCGCGAGCGCGAGGTTTCGGCTCGCGCCGCCCTCCTCGATCCCGAACTTCGGGGCGACGATCCACCCATGTTCGACGGGCAGGACCATGTGTGGCGGCAAGAGGTGGCCTCGCGGGTGGACGCATTCTGCGCGCGGCGGGGCCGCAAACGCATGCCCCGGACACCGTCGCTCAGCCTGGATTTCGAGCGCGCCGCCCGCGCCACTGCAGCGGCGCACTATGCTGTCCCGGAGCCGCAGGTCGAACCCGCGCCGGAGCCGGCGCCAGAGCCCGAGGCCAGCAACCTCATTGAGTTCCCGCGGCCGGCGGAGCCTCCGGCGTACCTGGAGCCGATGCCCACCCTCGAGGAGTTGGCAGAGCCCATCCTCGACAAGCCGCGCATCCTCGACGCCGAAGTGCCCTCAGGCCTGCTGTTCGGCGGCCAGGGCCGGCCCGCCATCACGCTGGAATCGGCCCCCGAGCCCCAGTCCGACGACGATGCCGGCCCGGCCGGGGAGCACGCGTCGCTTGGGCGCAGGATCTGCGCGGCGGCGCTGGACGGCTTGCTGGTCGCCATCGCCGCAGCAGTGTTCGCAACCATCTTCCTGCACATCGCAGGCACGCTGCCGCGCTCGCGCACGGCGTTCCTCCTGGCCCTGGCACTGCCCGTGCTTTTGTGGGCGATGTACCAATACCTTTTTCTGGTTCACGCGGCGGCCACACCCGGCATGCGGGTGGCGGGGCTGCGTGTCCGCACCTTCGACAACCTGCCGGCGCGGCGCAGCCTGCGTCGCTGGCGCGCCATCGCCATGATGGTCTCCGGCATGGCGCTGGGCCTGGGATTCCTGTGGGCGTCCATCGACGAGTTCGGCCTGTGCTGGCACGACCGCATCACCCGCACCGTCCTGCGCCGCAGTTAGCACCCTGGAAAAAACGCCACGGATTTTCACAGATGAACACGGATCAAGAACAGATCCGTTCAGAATCCGTGTGAATCCGTGGCGTTTTTCCTAGTTGGGCTTGGATCCGGGATCGGGCGGCTGGGAGTGGCGCGCGAGCAATTCTCGCTGCAACAGCTCCAGCAGTTCGGGGCGGCGTCCGCTGGCCAGTTCCTGCCGCAACTCTTCGAGGGCCAGCGCCAGCACGTCGTAATGGTGGAGCGCGGCGAAGTGCGGGTCGTGGGTGATGTCCAGCCAGATCTTGTGCAGCAGCTCGATGTCCTCGGCGCGCAGGCGAGGCTCGTGCGGGCCCAGGGGGTAGCTGTGGATGGCGCCGTCGGGTGAGATCACTTCCAGGGTGAGCCGTGGTCGCGGCTCCGGCAATTCTTCCCAGGCATCCCCCGTGTACTTCCCCTGTTCATCGGCGGTGAGCTTGTTGGAGAGCCCGGTGACGACCTTGGCGGAGTCCAGGTGCGCGGCCGTGACCACGATGCTTTGAAAGACGTTCTTGCCCGGCACCACCAACAGCGACACCGGCTTGCCTTCCTTTTCTGCCGTGGCCACCACTTTGGTAAATAGCTCCTGCTCGTAATCGTCGAAGACGTCCTTGGCTTCGTAGTAGCGATTGCCGCTGAACGCCGGCCCCTGGTAGAGGCGCGCCGTCATGACTACGACGTCCTGCTTGGTGGTATCGGTGCGTGCCAGCGCATTGCGCAGGTAGTAGAGGTTGTGGGGGTCGCGGACCGTCACTAGGACGTTTCCGGGGCGCACGCGCAGCGCGGCTGAACTCAGCTCCGGTTCGCCGGAGACCCGGAACTGCTCGATGTTCTCATGCCTGCCACGCCGTTCTTTGGCGGTGTGGCGCTCGGAAACCGTGAAGATCAGGAAAAACGCGAGGCTGAAGGAAACGCCGGCGATGGTGGCCGTGGGCTTGGTCAGCAGGTTGGTGATGGCCGTCAGAAACAGCACGATGGTGATAGCCATCAGTCCGAGGGGAATTTCCTTGCCGCCACTCAGCGGCAGGTTGCCGGGGACTTTCCACTCGCGGTTTTCCGGCTCGGTGTAGCGCAGCACCAGCACGGCCAGGGCTTTGAAGCCGAAACTCCAGATCACGCCGAAGGCATAGAGCGCGGCCAGGAAGTACACGTTGCCGCGGCTGACCACGATGGTGATGATCTGCAGCACCACGATCAGGTTGATCAGCCGGTAGGTGGTGCCGTAGCGCCGGTGCGGCCGCTGGAACCAGGAGGTGAGCACGCCATCCTCGCTGACGCGGTTGAGCACCCCGTTGGCGCCCACGATGGCCGTGTTCACCGCTCCGGAGAGGATCAGCGCCCCCACCAGCACGACGAAGAAGTGGAACACCAGCTTGGGCAGCGCCGGCCCCACCACGTACATGGAGAGGCCGCCGATCAGGTTGGGAAAGAACTGCGGGCGTGCCTGGTCGGGGATGATCATGACCGCGAAGAACGACACCAGCGAGGTGAACAGCAGGCTGTAGAGGAAGATCACCAGCCCGGCGCGCTCCAGGTTCTTGAGCTTGGGATGCTCAATCTCGCGGTTCACCTGGGCCAGCGTCTCCTCTCCGCTCATGGCCAGCACCGAGTGCCCGAATCCCACCAGCAGGGCGATGAAGGTGACGGAAGTCGCCCAGTGGCGCGGCAGCCAGCCCAGCGACTCGTGGTCCCACTTCATGGTCTGAATGCTGGGGAATGCCGGCACGTGAGCATGGATCTTGAAGATGGTGATCAGGCACCAGACGATCAGGATGATCACCATGACGGTGGTGACCCGCATGATGAACATCGCCTTCCCGCTGGTCTCGTGGATGCCCTGCCGGTTCTTCCACCAGAAGTACAAGACCACCAGCACACCGCAGCCGGCGGCAAAGTA
>DATNJE010000343.1:0-6242 GCA_035604095.1 Terriglobales bacterium | reverse complement strand
GAGGACGTGATGTCCATCGACGTGGATTTCTTTCGGAACCTCGAGAAGACGTTCCCTGGGCGCGACATCGTGGCCCACGCCGACAAGCACCTGCACCACCACGGCACCAGCACCGTCAAGTGGGGCCGTGGCGCGGTGCTGACCATCGACCTCACCAACCGCTGCAACATGATGTGCGATCCCTGTTTCATGGACGCCAATCAAGTCGGGTTCGTCCACGAACTGACGTGGGAAGAGATTCAGACGATGCTCGATAACGCGGTGTCGCTCAAGCCGCGTCGCCAGCTTTCAGTGCAGTTCTCCGGCGGTGAGCCTACGCTCTCGCCCTACTTCCTGGATGCGGTCCGCTACTCGCGCAAGGTGGGGTACAACAGCGTGCAGGCGGCCACCAACGGGATCGAATTCGCCAAGAGCTTCGAGTTCTGCCAGCAGGCGGCCGAGGCCGGCCTGCGATACGCCTATCTGCAGTTCGACGGGATCGGCAACGCCGCCAACGCGCACCGCAAGGTCGGCAACCTTTACGACGTCAAGCTGCAGGCCATCGAGAACCTTTACAAGGCGGGCGTGGACGTGGTGCCGGTGACTACCATCGTCAACGGCATCAACAACGAGCAAGTGGGCAAGATCGTCAAGTTCGGCCTCGACAATCCCAAGATCATCTCCTTCTGTTCGTTCCAGCCGGTGTCGTTCACCGGACGCGACGAGGCCATCACCGACGAACGCCGGCAGGCCCAGCGCTACACGCTGTCGCACCTGGCGCACGACGTGAAGAACCAGACCGGCCTGGGCGAACCCGCCCGCGACTGGTTCCCACTCTCGTTCATGTCGACGTTCTCCGACTGGGCCGACCTGGCGCATGGCCCGGAAGCGCAGTGGGGACAAATGAGCTGCGGCTGCCATCCCAATTGTGGCGTGGGCATGGGCATCATGGTGGACAAGGAAACCAAGGAAGCCGCTCCGATCACCGCATTCCTCAACGCCGACCGGCTCGCCAAGGACGTGCAGAAAGTCACCGACGCCGCCCGCGGACGCAAGCTGTCGTTGCTGGGCATGGCGCTGGCCGTGATGCGCAACTACGATCCCTTCAAGACCACCACCCACTTCACCATCTTCGACCTGCTGATGAAGTTCGATAAGGGCTTCGGCGCCAGCAAGAAGGCGCGCTCCGGCAAGTACGGCAAGGTGGGTGCCGATCGCACCCTGGCGGACATCGAGTCCCGCCGCAAGGACCGTTGGAACATCCTGTTCATCGCCGGTATGTGGTTCCAGGATCTGTTCAACTACGACTTCCGGCGCACCGAGCAGTGCATCATTCCGTATGCCACGCAGGAAGGCGAGATTTCCTTCTGCGCCTACAACACCGGCATCGGCTGGCGCAATATCATCGAGAAGATGCACATGACCGCCACCCTCACCAAGTGGTACGAGGAAAACGGTCGGCATGAGATCTTCGCCGGCGGCAAGCGCGTCAACATGGATTCGGCCGAGGTGATCACCAGCGGCAAGGTGCTCAAGATCAACCAGGAGTTGGTCACCGAGAAGGAACAGGATGACCTCGACCGCCTGGGCATTGCCAAGAACTCCCGCGAAGAGAAGCTACGGGCGCGCGATGCCAAGCAGAAGAACGTGGACAACGAGCAGATGATGAAGCTCTACCGCAAGGTGGTGCTGAAAGAACCGACGGCGGAAAACTTCGTGTCGCTCAGTTCGCTGGCCGCTCCCAAGCCGGTAAAGCCGGAAGAGCGAGTCGGAGAGGAAGTCCTCGGCGACTAGAGCATCAAGGCCAGCAACGGTTTTGTCGAGGCCGCCGGTCTATCCGGCGGCCTTTTTAGCGAGTAAAATGCGGCACTTGCAGGTTTCAAGGTGGCGCGGCTTTAGCCGTGCTGTTTGAGTTCCTTACATTGAACCCGTCCCAGCACAATCCCGCGCAGCCAGCTTCAAGGGCGGCCCGTCCATATGTATTCTGGCGGGTTGAGGGCAGCCTCCTGAACCTCACCGCGGTGCGTCCGGCGGCGTTTTTCACCTGGAATGCCCAAACATTCCTGGAGAGATGGCTGCGGCGCGGCACCATGGCCCTGATGGCGTTGGCCCGGCCGGTGCTGTACCTGACCCACCGGCGCGCGGCTACGCGGGTGCTGCACACGGTCCTGCGCGGCATCAGCCGCGACCGCCTCGACCTGCTCGGGGCCGAATACTTCCAGTATCGTCTCAAACCGGAGCTCAAGCCGCATGGCGTAGCTCAATTGAACGAACTGTTGGAGAGCGGCGCTGAGGTGGTGCTGGTCAGCCAGGGGCTGGACCACGTGATGCGCCCGCTGGCGGAGCATCTGGGCGTGCGCGACTTGCTCGCCAATCGTCTGGAGTTCCGCGATGGCATGGCGACGGGGCGTCTGCTGGATCCCGTGATCCGTCCCCGGGGAGCACTGGCGCGCATCACCGGCCTGAGCCCCAAGGGAGAGGTGCCGCTGGAGCGGCTCTGCCGTGATCTCGACTTCGCCGACCCGGACGTCCTCGTTGCCGCCGTCGCTCCGGCCCGTCGTCCCGCACCGGCCCGGGTCCGTCCTGCGCTGAACTTCGAGCCCGCCAAAACTGTGCGCCGGCTTTCGGTGCGGCAGTCGCTCACCGGCAAGCACCTGCTCCTCATCGGCGTGACCGGCTTCATCGGCAAGGTCTGGCTGGCGAATCTGCTGATCGACCTGCCCGAGATCGCCAAGATATATCTCCTGGTGCGGCCACAGCGCGCAACCTCGGGTCTCGAGCGCTTCGAAAAGATCGTGGAGGAATCGCCCGTCTTCGAGCCGCTGTACCGCCGTTACGGCGAGCGCTTGGCCGAGTTCATGCGTGAGCGGGTCGAAGTAGTCGAAGGCGACGTCAGCCAGCCGGGGCTGGCCATGGAGCCTGCGGTCCGCGAGCGGCTAGCGCGCACGCTGGATGTGGTGATCAACAGCTCCGGGCTCACCGATTTCAATCCCGATCTGCGCGACGCCATCGCGGGCAACGTGGATTCAATCCTCCACCTGATCGAGTTCCTCCGCCGATCGGACCACGCCGCTCTGCTGCACCTCTCGACGTGCTACGTGGTCGGCTTCGTGGACGGACGTGTGCCAGAGATCCTCACGCCGAACTACACGCCACGGCGCATTCCCGGCTGGGATGCCGAGGCTGAAGTGCGCTCGCTGCGGCAGTTGATCGCCGAGACCGAAGCCCGCGCCGATACCCCGGAGGTCACCGAGCAACTCCGGCAGCAGGCGCTGGATAAGGCTACCGCCGCCAAAGATCTGCATGGCGCGGCGCTCGAGAACCAGATCCGCAAGAACCGCATCCGCTGGTTGCGCAACCTGCTCACTGAGGCCGGAACGGAGCGCGCTCACGAACTCGGCTGGCCCAACACGTACACCTTCACCAAGAGCGTGGCGGAATCGTTGATCGCCAAGCACGGCACCGGACTGCCCATCGCCGTGGTAAGGCCGTCGATTGTCGAATCCTCGGTCGAGAAGCCGTTCCGCGGATGGAACGAGGGCATCAACACTTCAGCGGCGCTCTCTTACCTGCTGGGAACCTTTTTCCGCCAGCTTCCTACGAACGAACGCAAGTGCCTGGACTTGATCCCGGTGGATACGGTCACGCGCGGGATGACGCTCATCGCGGCGGCCCTGGTGGAGCGCTGCCACCAACCGCTCTATCAACTCGCGACCTCGGTGGCGAATCCTTGCAATATGCGGCGCTCCATCGAACTCACCGGCCTGGCGCACCGCAAGTACTATCGCGCGCAGGAGGGCCTTGAATGCTGGTTGCGGCTGCGCTTCGACACCATCCCGGTCTCGAAGGAGCGTTACGTGCGCTTCTCCGCGCCGGGGCAGAAGGCTATCATCAAGGCCATCCAGAAGATCATGTCACCGGTCCCGCTGAAGCAGCCGGTGCTGGCGCGCGCCGAGCGCAACCTGGAGAAACTTGAGAAGCTGATCGAGCTCTTCGAGCCGTTCATCCTGCGCAACGAGCACGTGTTCGAGGGCGAGAACGCCGAGCTGCTTTCCGCCGCGCTTCCGCCCGCTGAGATCGCCGATTTCGGCTATGACCCGCGCGCCATCGACTGGTACGAGTTCTGGGTCGACGTTCACATTCCGGCGCTGCGCAAATGGACCTATCCTTTGATCGAGGGACGGGCGGTGGAATACGAGTCGCGGCACAGTTTTCGCCTGCTCGGACCCAAGCCCGTCCAGGGACCGGGCGTGCGCGGCAGCGCCACCATCGACACGGGAGTAACGTGGCCATCTTCCTGACCGGCTCGACCGGATACATCGGCGCGCATGTGGCCGCGGGGCTGCTGGGAGGGCACAGCGACCGGCTGAACCTGCTCGTCCGCGCGAAGGATGAACACGAGGCCGAGGTGCGCTTGTGGAAGTCGCTGCAGCTCCACTTCCCCTTTCCGCAATTCCACGAACACCTGCGGATGCGGATCAGCATCTTTCGCGGCGACCTGACGGACGCACGTTTCGGGCTAGCGTCGGACGACTACTCGCGTTTGGTGCAAACCACCGACGCGGTCATCCACTGCGCCGCTTCCTTGAACCGCAAATCTGAGAAGGCTTGCCTGAACGTCAACCTGCGCGGGACACTGGAGGTGATCAAGCTGGCGGCAGCCGCACGCGACCACCACGGCCTGCGCCGCTTCAGCCATGTTTCCACGGTCGCCGTGGCCGGGCAGCGCTCGAACGAAGTGGTCCGCGAGGACGAGGCCATCCAGTGGGACCGCTCCGACTACGATCCTTACGCCCGCACCAAGAAGTTCTGCGAGCACATGATCCGCGAGCTGCTGCCGGACGTGGATCGCACGATCTTCCGTCCCAGCATCGTGCTGGGCGACAGCCGCCACGCCGAGACCGCGCAGTTCGATATGGTGCGCGCGTTCGTCTTTCTCGCCGGCTTGCCGCTTCTGCCTTTCCGCGCCGCGGACAAAGTGGACATCGTTCCGGTAAACTACGTCGCCGACGCGGTAGTGGCGCTACACCAGAAGCCGCGACCGGATCATGAGATCTACCATCTCTCCTCGGGCACCGAGTCGCAAACCTACCGCGAACTGACCGCGGCGCTTAATAGTGCGCGGGGAAAGCGGCCTCCGTTCTTCGTGCCCACTCTGGAGAAGCCGTTCAAGGCGGCAGTGGACTGGCTTTCGAACCGCAAAGGCGGGCTCGGGCGCGCGGCGTCGCTGATGAAAGTATTTGTGCCCTACCTGGTGTGGAACACCGTCTTCGACAACAGCCGCGTGGTCGGCGAGCTGGGCGTAGCGCCAGCGCCGTTCTCCCAGTACAGCTATCCGCTGCTGAAGTTCTCCACCGAGAACCACTTCACCTATCGCTACCAGGAGTGGCCCACGGCCACACTGCTCCAGGAGACCAAAGTCGAGTTCGCTGGAAACCCCGCAGGAGGATCGCTGACATGATGGATTTTGTCCTGGAAGCCTGGGTCAGCAGCCTGATCGAGATCTCCCGGCTGCAATGGATGTTCGGCGGTGGCCAACCCTGGCGTCCGGGCGAGAAACTCCGGTTGCTCTTCGCCGGCTACAACGGCACCCGCAACACCGGCTCGGACGTGCGCGTGGAAGAGATGCTGCGCCAGGTGCGCCGCGTGCTGGGTCCGGATAACGTCGCGCTCAGCGTGATGACTCAGAACCTCGACCGCACCCGCGGCTACTTCGGTGACGCGCGCCAGGTCCACCTGCCAGACATCTTCCCGCCGTTCCTTTACCGCGAAGTCCGCCAGCAACATGGAGTGGTGGCGTGCGAAGGCTCGATGTTCAAGAGCAAATTCGCCAACGCGCTCACGACGATGATGATCGGCTCGCTGGGCATCGCCGCCGCGCAGAACAAGCTCTCCGTCGGCTATGGCGCCGAAGCGGGCGAAATGGATCACCTGCTCCAATCCATGTGCCGGCGCTATTGCGGCGACTCGCTGATCATCACCCGCAACACGGAATCGCGCACCCTGCTCACCGAACTGGCGGTGCCCACCGAACTCGGAACCGATACCGCCTGGACCTTCGAGCCGCTCGGCCCCGATTACGGCCAGAAAGCGCTGCGCGCCCTCGGCTGGGACGGCGCCCGGACCGTGCTGTTCGTCTGCCCTATCAATCCCTTCTGGTGGCCGGTGAAGGCGTCGGTGGCGAAATATCTGCTGCGCGTCACCACCGGCGCTTACAAGTCGAGCCATTACCGCACCGTGTACTTCCACAACTCCGGTCCGGG
>DATNJE010000342.1:0-10472 GCA_035604095.1 Terriglobales bacterium | reverse complement strand
TGGCGGGGCTGCTGGTCGATGTCGTTCGCTTGACCCAAGCCGGTGGCGTTGCCATCTACCATACAACCACGCTTGGTGAAACCCTGCCCTACGGCGGCGAGCCCGGCGGTACAGTGGCGGCCTTCAAGACGCGCGGCCTCGACGTACCCCCGGAAATCCTGAAGCAGTATGAGCGCGAGTGGGGCATGGCTTACGCCGGCAGCGCAGGCGGGAGCGCGCAATGAACGGCTACGACGAAGACATCACCCGGTATCTGGAGACGCAGATACAACGCGAACTGCCCAAGGCAGAGCGCGACGCACCGGATTTGAAACGCGTAGCGGAAATAAACCGCCGCGCAACGGAGAAAAACAATGGCAAATAGGATTGAGAAACGCAGTTGTGAAGTGCGCGCGGCGCAGGGCGAAGAGTTCGCCATCGTCGGGACGGCGGCGCCCGGCGCGACGCAGTCGGTGTCCATCACTTCACTTCCGGCGCGGGCGGCGCAGGAGGCGGGACGACCGGCTTCTTCACGACCGGCTTTTTCACGGCCTTGCGGCCTTCGTGGGCCTCGCCCTTCCGGCTCTTCTTCGCGGCGTAGCCGAGCCAACATTTCTGGCACATTATTTTGCCGGTCCTCATCAACGTCCCCGCGTGGACGTTTTCCGGATTCTTCAAATCATGCCCGTGCTTGCATCGGCTGCTCTTGCGGGCCTCAATCGCCTTCGCGTGCGCCCGCTTGAACTCGACGGTCGCGAGCGTTTCCTCGCGGGGCCGCCAGCCGCGTTTTGCTTTGGTTGCCATACTTCCCTCCCCAGCCCGGCGGTTCCGGGCGCGACCACATTGACGCTCTGCGTGAGAATGAAGTCGAGTCAATTCGGCGGGGCGCAACCGTGCCTTCGGTAACGAGGGGTAACCGGGCCGAAAATATCGCGCCACGATTCGATGGCCGGAGAACGCGGGTGGTAAACTACCCTTCGGCGGGCGCAGCACTAGCGGCGCTTTCTGAATAAGGAAAAGAAAGATGAATACAAACGAGAAAGTTTCCAAAGGCGTTCGGATGCTGAAAGAGCAGGGCCATTTCGTTGAAGGGCGTGTTAAGGGTAGCAAAATGTGGTGGGAAATCGACCACCGGATGTTGGCAACCCCACAGGAAATTGAACATATCGCGGATGGTGTTTATACGCTTTCTGAACTTGAAGACCTCTTTGTTAGGCGCGCCGAGGAGCAGGCCGAGAAATGAAAAGTAAAACGCCGGGGCCGCCACATGTACGCTCTGGTGGGGACCGCGAAGCAAGTCAATTTCGGAGGGGTGCGCCTGTGGTAACCCAGCACTGGCTACGGTAAACTGCATGGTATGTTACCGAACTTGCTTGTGGAACCTGCTGACTCATTCGGTATAGTCTGCGTCGATGTTGGAACTGGCCCGCAGCGTCATTCAAAAAGCGAGGTCATCCGCGTTCTAGAATCGAACGGGTTGAAAGGGCTGGCAGAAGATGTTAGGTCCGGAAAAATGGTGGACGTGCAACTTCGGCAGGAATTGTTCGACAAACTCAAGGACGCGTTCGAACATCGCGCACTAAGTTCCGCCGAGCTTTTCTATCTGTCCGAACACGGCCCACTGCATCGAACATCAGAATCCGGGCATGGCTAGGAGGCGGGCCGAGACTGGCCCTTGCTTTGTTCGATGATGAACGGGCCTTCGCAGAAAATCACGAACTCTCTCGGTCCCCGTTCCTCGACTCTGAAGTTTTTCAAGGTGTGCTTTCCGCCTTCGGACGAACCGATTACGATGTCCTTCCGCTCAAAAATCGCATGCGCGTCGCTCTCGGCCTCCTCCCTCGTCTCGTAGTAGGCGGCGTTCTCGGGGCGGGAGTCGAACCACACGTCCAGAATGTGCCTTTCTTCTTTCGGTTCTTCCCGGTATTTGGAGCGGGTGATGTATGCCTTGAGCATCCGATTCTTTCCCTTTAACAAAGGTTTTGGTAGCGCTACCGGGAATTGAACCCGGGTCTCGGCCTTGAGAGGGCCGCGTCCTAACCCCTAGACGATAGCGCCATTTTTACCCGCTCGATTTTACCCGTTTTTTACCCAAATGGTCTAAAAAGCTCTAACGAACTCTAACGGCCCCTAACGGTAAGCTGTTGAAAACAATCGGCCAGCTCGCTACGCATAGACTTGAGAATCTTCCGTCCTAACCCCTAGACGATAGCGCCACCGGTGAGGACGTTCGGATTATAACAAAGGCGCGCGGCACGCAATTCCAGCGCGCTTCCGCCCCGCATTTCAAAGGGCTTGACAACCCGCCGCCCGGGGTTCAGAATCCTCTCTACATTTAGGCGAATAAAAAGCGAAACTACCCCGGAAACCCTGTAGTTCCGCTCGCGCCCGTTCCGATTCCAGCTCGCGAGGTTGAGGCGCTTGCGCGGCCCGAGCCGCGCGCCGAAATCCCGAGCATAAGCGAGGGATCTTTTGTCCACGCTTCACGTATTCCCTTCCCCGGCTGCCGGTCGGCGCACTCTGGCCGGGATCGAGGGAGTGGTCCCGGCGTCGTGGCTGGGAGTGCGTCCGCAGCCCGAGACCATCCCCACCGGCATCCCACAAGTGGACAAACTCACCGGAGGCGTGCCCCGCGGCGGCCTGACCGAGATCTTCGGGCCGGCCTCGTCGGGCCGCACCAGCCTCCTGCTCGCGCTCATGGCCCAGGCGACGGCGCAGGAGGAGGTCTGCGCGCTGGTAGACGCGAGCGGCGCCTTCGATCCCCACTCCGCCGCGGCCGCCGGCGTGGACCTCCAGCGCGTGCTGTGGGTCAGGTGCGAGAAAGTTTCACGTTTCAAGTTTCATGTTTCACGCACCCCACGGGAAACGAGCAACGTGAAACGTGAAATGTTCTCGCGCGTCGAGCAGGCCCTGCGTGCCGCCGACCTGCTGCTGCAAGCTGGAGGATTCGGCCTGGTAGTGATGGACCTGGGCGACATCCCGCCCGCGATCGCGCGCCGGGTGCCGCTGGCCTCGTGGTTCCGGTTCCGCCGCGCGGTGGAGAACACGGCCACCGCGCTGGTAGTCGTCGAACAGGAAGTCTCGGCGAAAAGCTGCGCATCGCTGGTGCTGAAAACACAGCAATCAGCAGTCAGCAATCAGCAGTCAGCAAAAACGCGGATCGTCCCCACACATACGCGTTTGTTGTGCGGGATGCAGTTGGAAATCGAGGTTTTGAATTCACGAATTTCGCAACGAAAACCAGTTCGTTCAGCCACAACTTCGTTTGAATCACGAGCCTCATGGTTTGGCTGAGTGCTGACTGCTGAGTGCTGACTGCTATGAACGCCACCATCTACGTTCCCGATTTCCTGGTAGCGGCGGTGGTGCGCCTGGAGCCGGCGCTGCGAGAGAAAGCAGTTGCCGTGCTTGAGGGCGAGCCTCCGGTGGTGACGGTGGCGGCCATGAACGAGGCGGCGGCCGAAGCCGGCATCGAGCCCGGCATGACCAAGTTGCAGGCGGCGGCGTATCCGGTGGAACTGCGCCAGCGCTCCCCGGCGCAGGAAGCGGCCGCCCACGCCGTGCTGCTTGATTGCGCGCAGGCCTTCTCGCCGCGCGTGGAAGATACGGCTGCCGACACGATCGTGCTTGACATCGCCGGCCTGGAGCGCCTGTTCGGTCCGCCGGCAAAGCTGGCGCAGGATCTCGCGCGACGCGCGTCGGAACTTGGGCTGGAAGCGAATGTCGCGGTGGCTGCGAATCCCGACGCCGCGATCCACGCCGCGCGCGGATTTGCGAGCGTAACCATCATCCCGCCCGGCAAACAAGCGGAGCGCCTGGGGTCGCTTCCGGTGGACGTGCTGCAAGTCGCGCCGGAGATCCTCCAGACGCTCGACCGCTGGGGCGTGCGTAATCTCCGCGCCCTGGCGGCGCTGCCCGAGGTCGCCATCGTCGAGCGGCTCGGACAGGAGGGACTGCGGCTGCAGAAGCTGGCGCGCGGCGCTGTGGAGCGTCCGCTGGTCCCGGCGGAGCCGCCGCTCGAGTTCGAAGAGACCATGGAGCTGGAGCATGCGGTCGAGTTGCTGGAGCCGCTGGCGTTCGTCCTGGGACGCTTGCTGGAGCAACTCTGCGCCCGCCTGGGAGCGCGGGCGCTGGCGACGAACGAGTTGCGGCTGATGCTGGATCTTGATGCGGCACAGATCGAGGATTCACCACGGGATCGGGTCATCGGGAGATCGGGTCATCGGGTGATTGATTCCGCAGTTAATTCAATGACCCGATCACCAGATGCCCCGATGACCCGATTCATCCGCCTGCCCCTGCCGATGCTCGACTCGCGGCTCTTCCTCAAGCTGCTGCAACTGGAGTTGCGGGCGCATCCGCCGGCGGCGCCGGTGATGAAGGTGACGCTCTCGGCTGAGCCCGTACAGCCGCGTCCAGGCCAGGGAGGATTGTTTCTACCGGCGACGCCAGCGCCCGACCGGCTAGAGCTTACGCTGGCGCGTCTGGCGGGGATCGTGGGCAAGCAGAAGATCGGAGCAGCGGAGGTGCTGGACACGCATCGTCCCGATGCGTTTCAGATGAAGCGATTCGCGCCGTCGGCACCGCAGGGGCTAAAGCCCCGAAGGGAATCGGGTGATCGGGAGATCGGGTCATCGGAGCATTTGAAAACAGATCACTTGATGACCCGATCACCCGATCCTGCAATGTATTCCACGATGGCGCTGCGGCGGTTTCGTCCGCCGCTGGCGGCGACGGTGGAAGTGCGCGACGGCGAACCCGTGCGCATCGCCGCCGGCGAGATTCGCGGCGAGGTAGCCTCGGTCTCCGGTCCCTGGCGGAATTCTGGAGAGTGGTGGAAAAGCACAGAAACAACGCCACGGATCGACACGGATGATCACGGATCAAACTGGGCGCGCGACGAGTGGGACATTGCCGTGCCGGGCACTCAAGGCATCGCGCTCTACCGGATTTACCGCGACCTCGCGAGCAGCGCGTGGTTCGTCGAGGGGACTTATGACTGAGGAAAATCGGGTCATCGGGAGATCGGCTCATCGGATCATTTGAAAACAGATCACCCGATGACCCGATCGCCCGATGTTGCGATGTACGTTGAGCTCCATTCCGCCTCGGCATTCAGCTTCCTCGAGGGCGCTTCCGTGCCCGAGGAACTGGTGGATACGTGTGTGGCGGCGGAGATGCCGGCGATGGCTCTGCTCGACCGCGACGGCGTTTACGGCTCTCCGCGCTTTCACCTGGCCGCGAAGAAAGCGGGCGTGAAAGCGCATATCGGGGCGGAAATCACATTTTTGCCACTGAGGCACAGAGATACCGAGAACGTTTCAAGTTTCAAGTTTCAAGTTTCACGTGGGCGACTTGAAACGCGAAACGTGAAACGTGAAACGTGCTGCATTCCCCTGCTCGCCGAGTCCCGCGCCGGCTACCAAAACCTCTGCCGGCTGATTACGCGCATGAAGATGCGCGGCCCCAAGGATGCGCCGCCGGAGGTGATCGCCGCCTGCGAGGATGATTTGCGCGAATACGCCGCCGGCCTCATCTGCCTCACCGGAGGCGACGACGGCCCCTTGGCGGCGGCGCTGGCCGAGGGCGGAATCGACGCAGCGCGCCGCGAGGTCGAGCGCCTGGTCTCGATCTTCGGCCGCGAGAACGTTTACGTCGAGCTGCAGCGTCATTTCCTGCGCGAAGAAGAAGCGCGTAACCAGGCGGCGGTTGAGATCGCGCGCGAACTCCGCCTGCCCATCGTCGCGAGCAACAGCGTGCGCTATGCGCGGGCCTGGCAGCGCGAGATTCTCGACGCCTTCACCGCCATCCGCCATCACCGCACGCTGGGGACTGCCGGACGCCTGCTGGCGCGCAACTCCGAGCGCTACGTGAAAACTCCGCGGGAGATGGCGCACCTGTTTGCCGACCTGCCGGAAGCCATTGCCGAAACCGGACAGCTCTCGTCGCGGCTGGAATTCACGCTCGCCGATCTCGGCTACGAATTTCCGCGCTATCCCGTGCCTGAAGACGAGACCATGATGTCGTTCCTGCGCAAGCGCACTGAAGAAGGCGCACGCGAACGCTACGGCCGCGCCGACCGCCATCTGCGCCAGCGCGCCAGGCGGCAGATCGAGCGCGAGCTGGCGCTGATCGAGAAGCTCGATCTCGCCGGCTATTTCCTGATCGTGTGGGACATCGTGCGCTTCTGCCGCGAGCAGGGCATCCTGGTGCAGGGACGCGGCTCGGCGGCCAACTCCGCCGTCTGCTACTCGCTCGGCATCACCGCCGTCGATCCCATCCAGATGGAACTGCTGTTCGAGCGCTTCCTTTCGGAAGAGCGCGGCGAGTGGCCCGACATCGATCTCGACCTGCCCTCGGGCGAGCAGCGCGAGCGCGCCATCCAGTATGTCTACCAGCGCTACGGAAAACTCGGTGCCGCGATGACCGCCAACGTCATCACCTACCGCGGGCGCTCGGCCGCGCGCGAGATCGGCAAAGTGCTGGGCTTCGATCCCGAGATGCTCGACCGGCTCGCCAAGCTCGTAGGCTCGTGGGAGTACCGCGATCCGGACGAGACGCTGGAGCGCCAGTTCCGCGACGGCGGCTTCGACCTCACGCATCCGCGCCTGCGCAAGTTCCTCGAGCTTGCGCTGGCAGTGCAGGATTTGCCGCGCCATCTCGGCCAGCATTCGGGCGGCATGGTCGTCTGCCAGGGGCAGCTCGATTCCGTGGTGCCGCTCGAGCCCGCAACCATGCCCGGACGCGTGGTGGTGCAGTGGGACAAAGAAGACTGCGCCGACATGGGCATCATCAAGGTGGATCTGCTCGGGTTGGGCATGATGGCGGTGCTGGAAGACTCGATCGCGATGATCCACCGCGACTACGGCGAGGAGGCGGACCTGGCGCACCTGCCGGCGGACGATCCCGCGGTCTATGCCGCCCTGCAGAAGGCCGACACCGTGGGCATGTTCCAGGTGGAGAGCCGGGCGCAGATGTCCTGCCTGCCGCGGCTCAGGCCAAAATGTTTCTACGACATCGTGGTGGAGGTAGCCATCATCCGCCCGGGGCCGATCGTCGGGCAGATGGTGAATCCCTACCTGAAGCGCCGCCAGGGACGCGAGCCGGTCACCTATCCGCACCCCTCGCTCGAGCCGGTGCTGGCGCGGACGCTGGGCGTGCCGCTCTTCCAGGAGCAGTTGCTGCGCATGGCCATGATCGCCGCGGGCTTCACCGGCGGTGAGGCGGAAGAGTTGCGCCGCGCCTTCGGCTTCAAACGCTCGGAGCTGCGCATGCGCGACATCGAGGTGAAGCTGCGCGCCGGCATGGAGCGCAACGGCATCGCGCCAAAAGCGCAACAGCAGATCGTCAACTCCATCACCTCGTTCGCGCTCTACGGCTTTCCCGAGTCGCACGCCGCCAGCTTCGCCTTGCTCGCCTATGCCAGCGCCTGGCTGAAGTGCCATTACCTGGCGGCGTTCACCGCCGCGCTGCTCAACAACCAGCCCATGGGCTTCTATCACCCTTCGACCATCGTCAAAGACGCGCAGCGGCACGGACTGAAGTTCAAGCCGGCGGACGTGGCCCGGTCGAAGCGGCTCTGTACCCTGGAAGACGTTTCAAGTTTCACGTTTCATGTTTCACGCAAGGAAACGGCGGACGGCGCGCAACGTGAAACGCGAAACGTGAAACGTGATTTTGCCGTCCGTCTCGGCCTGCGCTATGTCAAGGGTCTGCGCGAGGAGGCGGCGCGCGCCCTGGTGCGCGAGCGCGAGCGGCGGCCGTTCGCTTCCATCGACGAGCTGGCGCGGCGCGTTCCCGAGCTGCGCAAGAGCGAACTGGCCGCCCTGGCGGAGGTGGGGGCGCTGAACTCAGTTTCCAGTTTCGAGTTTCAAGTTTCGAGTGAAAACGAACCGGCCAACTTGAAACTTGAAACGCGAAACGTGAAACATCACCGTCGCGATGCGCTCTGGCAGGTGGAAAAGGCCGCCCGCCCGCCTGGGCCGCTGCTGGAGGAGATCGCCGAAGCGGACGCCGCTTCGCCGCTGCCCGCGATGAGCGACGAAGAGCGCCTGGTGGCGGACTTCCGCGGCACCGGGCTGACGCTGGGACCGCATCCCATGGCCTATCGGCGCAGGGAGATGGATGCGCTGGGAGTGCGTCCCGCGCGCGAATTGCCCGGCCTGCCCAACGGCAAGCGGGTGCGCGCCGCCGGGTGCGTGATCGCGCGGCAGCGCCCCGGCACTGCCCGCGGCTTCGTCTTCCTCAGCCTGGAGGACGAAACCGGCATTGCCAACGCCATCATCACCCCTGACCTGTTCGAAAAGAACCGGCTGCTGCTGGTGGGAGAGCAGTTTCTGCTGGTGGAAGGCGTGCTGCAGAACCTGGATAACGTGGTCTCGGTGAAGGCGGAGCGGGTGCTGCCGCTGGCAATCACCGGCGCCGCTACCCGTTCCCATGACTTCCACTGAGTCCCCGCTGCTCTCTTGCGCGGAAAAATTCAACCTCGGGAAAATTCCACAAGAATTTTTTGCGGATGTCACTTACCCGTAAGCATCGCCACCAAGAAATGCTCTATACTGATTTCGGTTCCCCGAGGGGTAACGCTGCCGATATCCCGGACTTATTGAAGGAGTGCTGTTACATGCCGAGAGCTACCGCCCTGAAGAGCAAGAAAGCGTACACCACCAACGGTGACAACCACGCCGGGTCATCTGTGACGGTGATTTCAGCCCCCAACAGCCTGGAAGAGGAGATTCGCATCCGCGCCTACCTGCTGTACGAGCAAGATGGACGGCAGGGCGGCCGCGACGGGGAATACTGGCTCCGCGCCGAGTCGGAGATTCTGGAGCAGTACGGCCTGCGCAGGAGTTAGTCCGGGTTTGACCGCGGTCCTTCTTATCGACGACAACCCAGTGCAGTTGCGCGCACGCGAGGCGGTGCTGCGCAACGCCGGGTTCGAAACCCACATTGCCGCCACCCAGGAAAGCGCCCTGGCTCTGCTGAGCAGCAAGGTGGCCGAAGACATCGGCGCCATCATCACCGACCACATCATGCCGGGCAGCAGCGGGGCCGAATTTGTGCGCGCCTTGCGCACCGCCAAACCCGGGGTGCCGGTCATCGTGATCACCGGACTGGCGGAGGCGGAAAGCGACTACCGGGGCGCGGGCGTCACCTTCCGCCAGAAGCCCTGCCCGCCGGAAGAACTCATCGCGCTGGTACGCTCCAGCACTGCCGGCGCCACCGGTTAGGACATCCCACTCCCGCAGCCACCCTGCGCTTTCTTAATTCTCCGCCGGTGCCCCGGTTGGCGCGGGAGCGAACATGCCGGCCTCATCGCCGTGACGGGCATGAATGTCGTCGAAGTCGGAGTGGATCTCGCGGAAGGCCGCCAGTAACAATGGATCGAAGTGTTGGGGAAGGGTTCGGCCGTCGCCTTCGAGCATCACTCGGCAAGCGGCTGGGTGGCTGAGCGCGGGCTTGTAAGGGCGCTTGGTGCGCAAGGCATCGTACTGGTCCACCAGCATCACGATGCGGCCCGCGAGAGGGATTTCCAGACCCTTGAGCCCGCGGGGATAGCCCGTACCATCCCAGCGCTCGTGGTGGGTGAGGGCGATTTGCCGGGCCATTTCGATCAGGGGAGAGCGGGACCCGGATAGCACCTCAGCGCCGATCTCGGTGTGCCGCTTGAGCAGGCTCCATTCCTCGTCGGTCAAAGGGCCGGGCTTGTGGAGAACGGCGTCGGGCACTCCGATCTTGCCCACGTCATGCATGGGAGCGGCCTCGAACAGCAGCTCGGCGTCCGGCGCAGCCCACCCCGTACACAGCGCCAGGCGGCGGGCGTAATGGGCGATACGCTCCACATGCTCGCCGGTCTCGTGGTCGCGGCAGCGGGTGGCGGTCAGCAGCCGCAGAACGGTGTCGTGGTAGGAGCGCTCCAACTCCCGCGACTGCCGCCGTTCGGCGAACAGCGCCGACTTCAGGTCCTGGGCGTAGGCCTGCAACTGGCGGTTGGCCATCTCCAATTGGCGCGTCCGCTCTTCCTCGTCCGCCAGCACCCGCTTCAGATCGCGGGCATACAGTTCGAGCTGCGGACGCATATCCGGGATGCGCTGGGGCACCACGCCAGCGCGCCCCGCACGCACTCGAGCAACTGCAGCGGGCTGAAAGGCTTCACCAGGTAAGCCCGAATGCCCAGCGCCAGTCCCCGCTGCCGGTCTTTCTCCTGATCCCTGCCGGTGAGCATGAGGATGGCGATATCCGCGGTGGCCGCTTCGCCGCGCAGCACTTCTGCCACCTCGATGCCGGTCTTGCCCGGCATCATCCAGTCCAGCAGGATGAGGTCGGGGTGCTCGCTCCGCGCCAGTTCCACCGCCTGATTGCCATCGGCGGCGTGCAGAACCCGCAGTCCCGGAGCTTCCAGCGTGGTCTCGATCAGCGTTCTCAGGCTTTCTTCATCATCGGCAATCAAGACGGTTTTCATTATGGCCCTCGGTCCTATATATCGGCCCGAT
>DATNJE010000341.1:0-2723 GCA_035604095.1 Terriglobales bacterium | reverse complement strand
CCATACTGTCGCAATCCCTGCGTTCATCAACCAGAGCAAGACCTACCGCGTCGAGCAGGTGCTGACCGCAGCCGTGGTGCGCGAGTTCGTCAGCCGCACCCACTACCGCATCCTCAACCAGGAGAGCGCCGATGCCGACGCGACCCTGCATGGAACCGTGGTCTCCACGCAGCTCACGCCCGTGGCCTACGACTCCGCCACCGGGCGCGCCGCTTCCGCCATCATCGTGGTCAACATGAAGGTCTCGCTCGTGGACCGGCACGGGAAGGTGCTGTTCGAGAATCCCAGCTACAGCTTCCACGACCAGTACCAGATCTCGCGCGAGATCACCAGCTTCTTCGAGGAGGAATCTCCCGCCGTCGATCGCCTGTCGCAGGATTTCGCGCGGACGCTGGTATCCAACATTCTCGAGGCATTCTGATGGGACATCCACCACTGAGACACGGAGGCACGGAGGATTTTGAAAAAGAATTTCTCCGTGTCTCTGCGCCTCCGTGGTGGATTTTCGCCGACGCCCGGCCGGAGGCCGCCTGATGGCGCGCGGCTTCGCCCCGGCGGAACGCTTCGTTTCCGAGGTCAAGGCCCGCAAGCTGCGTCCGGCGTATGTGTTCGTCGGCGACGAAGTCTTCTTCCGCGACCGCTGCCGTGACGCGCTCGTGGAGCACCTGGTCCCGCCCGGGCTGCGCGAGTTCAGCTTCTATGACCTGGATCTCGCGACCGCCGAACTGGTGGACATCCTCGATCGCGCGCGCACCCCGTCGCTGGTGGCGCCGTTTCAGGTTTTCTTCATCCGCAGCGTGAAGACGCTCTACGGACGCGGCTCGCACCAGCAGGCGTTCGCCGCCATCGAAGCCTACGTCAAGGATCCCAACCCTGACGCGGTGCTCATCTTCATCGCCGATCACATCTCCATCCCGGCTGATGCGCGCAAGATGGAGCTCAACGACCGTGATCGCTACGACCGCATACGGGAGACGCTCGGGGAGTACTGCGGCATGGTCGAGCTGGCGCGCGTGGATGAAGGCGAAGGCATGCGCTGGGTGACGGATACCGCCGCCGCGCGCGGGGTGAAGATCGACCCCGACGCCGCGCGCGAGCTGGTGGACGCGCTCGGCGCCGACCTGATGCTGGTTTCAAGCGAGCTGGAAAAACTCATGCTTTACGTGGGCGAGAAGCAGCGGATCACGCTCGCCGATGTCGAGACCATGGTGCTCGCGGCCAAGCAGCGCTCACTTTACGAGCTGACCGACGCCATCTCCGCCAAGGACCGCCCGCGCGCCCTGGGGGTGCTGGAGGCCATTCTGGCGAGCGGCGAGGGCGAAGATGCCGCCATCGGACAGCTCTACATGCTGGCGCGCACCTTCCGCCAGATGCTGGTGATCCTGGAGAAGAATGTGCGCGATTCGCGCGCCATCTGGCAGGCGCTGTGGCAGGGCTTCCGCGTTCCTCCGTTCGCGGCCGAGGACATCATCCGGCAGGCCCGGCGCTACAAGTCGCGGCGCGAGATCACGCAGGCCATCCGCCGCATCGCCCGCGCCGATCTCGATCTGCGCTCCAACCCGCCCAGCAAGCGGCTGGTGCTCGAGCGGCTGGTGCTCGACCTCTGCGCCGAACCCAAGCCGGCGGCGCCGGTATGGCAGCAGAACCAGCTCGTCTAAAAAATTGGTAATTTGTAATTTGTGATTTGTAAAGTGGTGGAGGATGTGGTCAAGCCCGCATTGCCGGCCCGGCGAACAACTTTACAAATTACAAATTTGAAATTACCAATCCCGTGGACGTTTCCTCCTATCTCGAACGCATCGGCTACGAAGGGCCACGTGAGCCCACGCTCGATGTTCTGCGTGCGATTCACCGCCGTCACATGCTGAAGGTTCCGTTCGAGAATCTCGACATCCATCTCGGGCGGACCATCGTCCTCGACGAAGCTGCCTTCTTCGACAAGGTCGTGCGCCAGCGCCGCGGAGGATTCTGTTACGAGCTTAACGGCCTGTTTGCCGCGCTGCTGCGCGAGCTGGGATTCGACCTGGACCTGCTCTCAGGCCGGGTGGCCAACGAGATCGGCCGCTTCGGCCCGGAGTTCGATCATCTGGTGTTGAGGGTGCAACTCGGCGGGCAGCCTTGGATCGCCGACGTCGGCTTCGGCGATTCTTTCGTCGATCCGCTCGCGCTCGAGGGCGGCGAGCAATTGAGCGGCGGCTTGAAGTACTTCATCGACTCCTGGCCGGAGGGGCTGATCCTGCTGCGGGAGGAGAAGGGCGTCTGGTCGGAGAAATATGTCTTCACGCTGCACCCCCGCCGGCTGGAGGAATTCGCGGGCATGTGCGTGTACCACCAGACCTCGCCGAATTCCACCTTCCCCCGCGCCCGGATTTGCACCCGGGCCACGCCGCAAGGCCGCGTCACCCTGGCCGAGATGCGCCTGATCCAGACCATGAACGGCGAGCGCACGGAACGCATGCTCGAATCCGAAGAGCAGTACCAGCAGGCGCTGCTCGAAAACTTTGGGATCGAACTGCCGAACCTGGACTGGAAGCCGCTCAGGCAGTGGTGAGCTGGGGAAGGGAACGGATGGGGAGTTTCTTTGGGAGAGGTCACATGTCACGGCACGACTTCAGAAGCCTGCCCTGAGCGAAGTCGAAGGGTGCCATAAATCAATTTATTGATTGTCATCCCGAGTGAAGTGCGAAGCGAGCTTGCGAGCCAAGCGCGATCGAGGGATCTTG
>DATNJE010000340.1:0-8236 GCA_035604095.1 Terriglobales bacterium | reverse complement strand
GAATTGTCGTGCGCGCGCTTCTTGAGGACGATCTGCACTGGAGCTTCGGGGGCAGGGAAGCGCAGCGACTCCGAGAAGGTGCGGTTCATGCGCTTGGCTTCGTCGGTGGTCTCCCACTCGCCGTAGACGGAGGAGAAACCGCGGGAATAGACCATGCGATTCGTGGCGCGGTCGCGCACTTCGAACAAAAACTTGCCAGCATTGGTGTCGTCGATGGCATGGCGCGGATTGCCCGGCCACGGCAACGGCTCGATCACGACGCGATCCTGGCTGAACACCTCGTGGGTGGCATCGCCGGTGTGGTAATAGTCGAGGCGCATGGTCGCGGGCGCCGCGAACGCGGAAGCGGCGAGCAGCAGAAGAAGGAAAAGACGCAGCAGACGAATTTTCATGCGGTGATTGTAATCGTCACACGCCAGGGTCGCTAGCACGCCCCGCGGATCATCCTATGCGGACGGCGGCGGCGTGCCACCACATCCTGCGCGGCGGCGGGGGATGGCTGCTCCTCCGGAAGGCTGGCCTTGGGAGGCGCGGTCGCGGAGGCGGCCAGCCCGAGCCGCTCACCCATGCCGGCCAGGCGCTCCAGCAGATCATCGGCGCCGTTGCCGGGACGCAGCCGCGCCTGCGCGGAGATCGCCTGCACCAGTTCGTAGTAAACGTTCTGCGAGTTCCACAGATTCACTTCAAAGGGGACCACCCGCGCCACCGACGCCACCGACTCGGCCAACTCCAGCAAGTGCAGGTCTCCGGGCTTGCGCGCCCACTGTTCCACCACCGCATTCAGACGCTGGCGCAGAGCCACCTCCAGGCCGGCGGTATCGAGGTTGATATGCTGGCGCGCGGCGGTGTCCAGCAACCCGCGCACACGCTCCAGGTCCGGCTCCGGCTCGGCCAGCGCACGTTCGACCGAGTTCGAGAGAACGGCTTCGGCAGTGGAGCGCAGCAGGCCCGGCAGAGGCGTGTGCAGTTCCGCGAGGAACGACAGCAGCGGGGCGTGGTGCTCGTACACGTGGCGGCAAGCGACTTCAGCTTCGCCCAGGGTGGTGTCGACAATGCGGCTGAGGATGCGGCGCTGCTCATCGCGGAACAGCGACTTCAACGAGTAAGTCGCGCCCTGGAAGCGCTGATCGATCACCTGCAGGCACTCGGTCAGGTCGCCGCCCAGGAAGGTCTGCGCGGCTTGCTGGACCATCGCGCGAAAGGCGTTTTCTCCCGGAAAGGGGCAGACGCCGGCCCGGAGGTTGTGGTCGCCGAAGTGAAGCACGGCGAAGCAGAAGGTGAGCCGCTCGCGCGTGGTGCGCGAGGTCATGCGGGCGCGCCCCAGCGCCAGCCGGGCCTTGCCGGATTCGAGCACGCGCGATTCCTGCAGGTCCAGGCGGTAGCAATAGGTGGAAGTGCGTCCGCGATAGCCGTTGAAGAGCGAGCTGATGGCGTAATGCGCCGCCACGCCCGGCAGGTTCACCATGCCCGCCCGCACGAAGCGCTCGTACACATCGCGGCCATTGCCCATGCCGGAGATGTTGCTCCACGTCTGCTCCAGGCGCGACAGGAACTGCTCCTCGATGGGTGGTCCGAACAGGTCTTCGGCGAGCTGCACGGCCCGACCGGCATAGCGCAACACCTGGACGGTTTCGAGACCTGTGAGTTCGTCGAAGAACCAGCCGCAACTGGTGTACATCAGCATCAAGTGGCGCTCGATCTCGAGCAGCTTCAGGGCGCGTGCCTGGTCGTCAGCGTCAAGTTCGCGGACCGCATGTTTGGCGAAAAAAGCATTGACGCTGGCCGGCGAGCGGTCGAGGACGGCGGAAATGTAGTCGTCGCGGGCTTCTTCGAGATCGCGTACCAGCTCCCGGGCGGCCTGTTCGCAGCGAGGGGCAAGCTCGTCGCGTAACCAGTCGAGGGCTTCGCGCAGCGGTCGGCGCCAGTGCTGCGCCCACTGCGGACGCTCACCGGAGTTGCAGCCGCAATCCTGCTGCCAGCGGTCCAGGCCGTGCACGCAGCTCCAGGAGGTGTTCTGGACGATCTCCACTTCCTCGGTCGGGGGATGGCCGGCCAGATACTCGCCATAATTGGTGATGCGTGCGAACTGGTTGCGTTCGATGTAATCCAGCGCATAGGCCAGCGCCATGTCGCCGTGAGAGTGGTGATGGCCGTACGTTTCTCCATCGGTGGCGATGTGCATGAGCTGGGCCCAGGGACGGCCGTCGTTGAAGCCACCCAGCAGACGATGGGCAAAACTCTCGCCGTTCAGCAGCAGCTTCTCGAAGGCGACCGCGCGCGAGATGGGGCCATCGTAGAAGAACAAGGCCAGCGAGCGTCCGGAAGGCAGGTTGCAACGGTAGGCGCGCGTGGGATCAATGCCTGCGCCGTCGAGGCGGACCCAATTTTCCCAGGGCCGGTGGCGCATACGCTTGGCTTGGTGCGGCGCCAGGATGGTGAACTTGATCCCCAGCGAGCTGAGAACCTCCAGCGTCTCCACGTCCACGGCCAGCTCCGGCAGCCACAGCCCTTCGGGATCGCGGTTGAAGCGGTGCTGGAAATCGCGAATGCCCCACAGGATCTGCGTGTACTTATGGCGCGAGCTGGCCAGCGGCAGGATGATGTGGTTGTAGGCTTGCGCTAGCGCCGATCCATGGCCGGAGAACAGCTCCAGGCTCTGGCGGTCGGCTTCGAGGACGCGCTCGTAGGTGCGGGGCGCGTGTTGTTCCAGCCAGGAAAGCAGCGTGGGGCCGAAGTTGAAGCTGATGCGGGCGTAGTTGTTGACGATTTTGGCGATACGGCCTTGAGCGTCGAGGATGCGGGCGGCGCCGTTGGGGACGTAGCACTCGTTGGCGATGCGTTCGTTCCAATCGTGGTAAGGCGCGGCGGAATCCTGCAGCTCGATGGCTTCCAGCCAGGGATTCTCGCGGGGCGGCTGATAAAAGTGCGCGTGGATGCACAGATAACGGTCCATGGGTCAGGGGTCTCCGGGAAGCCGGAACCAACGCGGGCACAGCCGTGGGATGAGCGCAAATCCGCTGGCGAATTGGCTTTGCTGTGCTGCCTGGTTCACTGGTTCGCTACAGGCTGGCGGAGGGGACCGACCGGCCGTGTCTAACGTAAGCAACATATCGCGGCTGGCTGGCAAGGGGGGAGAGACAGATTTGGTACATGCGGTTAATTCTGGATAGGGCCTAGACGTTTCCGGCTCACCGACTCATTCATTACCGCCGCCTGCGATGGTCGCGGTGGGCTCGCTGGCGGCAGCCCCGCCACGGGCTGCGGAAACCGAATTTGTCGTGCGGGCAGCCTGCAAGAGCGCCCAGTCCTCCTGGAATTCCAGCATCGTCTCGCGGCTATGCCTGGGACTCTTCAACACCCGGCCCACGCGCGCCAGAAGCAACTCGTCCGCCAGCCTGGAGTCGGAATCCGCAGCCAGAACATTGCTCTCGCTCAGGCCCAGCCGGGAAGACCCGTTCGAATCCGTGACTTCCAACCACAAGGCGCCACTCTCGTCGGCAAATAAAGTCCGCGCTTCCTCAAGATGCTTAAACAGGCGGGCCAGGTATTCGCGGTCCGGGATAGTCCCACTGCGGACCGCATCGTCAACGGCCACTTCGAAGGCCTGGCGATAGAGCTTCCATTCCCTGGGAGTGCCCACGATGTCGGCGCGTTGCTCGCGCTCAAGCGCTGCGAGCTGCGTGGCGCGCTCGTTCTGCTTGTCGGCCCTGGCGAGCCGGATCTGATGGCTGGTCTCGGTGATCTCGGCGGTCGGGTATTCCTCCGATTCGCGCTCGGGATTGAACCGTCCCGTCAGCATGTAGGAAGCGGCTACCACCGGCAACGCGTGTTCCGCGAAGATGATCATCGGAACAAGAAGTTTCTTGGAGTGGTACAGCTGCTCGGTACCGTCGCGAACCTCGCTGCTGCGTTTGATGGTTCCGGGCGCCTGGGCAAAATGCAGCACACGGAAGTGCGTTTCCGGGTGCCGCAGCGCGTAGCGAGTGAAAGAGCGCGCGATGGCCTTCGGGCTTGTCACCCCGAAGTCGTTGAGGTAATCGGGGCTGGTGGCATGGGGAAAGTAGGTGTTGATGACGTGCCGGGTGAAATCCGCGCAATTCCGCGTCACCCCGTTGAAGTGGTTCACGTTGGGAAGAGAATTGAATTCCGCAATCAGCTTGCGGTCCTGCTCCTGCGTGGTTTCAGCGACAAAAATGTAGATGCCACGGGAGAGGCTGGCGCCCACCATCTCCCGCCATTCGGCGCTGTTGCTGGTCTGGCAGGATCGGGTGGTGCAGTAGCCGTCTAGATACTTCGCCCGGTAATTTTCCTCGAGCACGCGCTTGATCCTGGGTGAGCCGAACAGCGGGCGGTCACGCGGGTCATCGACGCCATAGAGATAGACGCTCAGCGGGACGGCGTTCCACTCGAAGGGCTGGTCTTCCCCTAGCGTGGTGTAGGTGCTGACCACGGAACCCTGCTCCCCGGGACCGCAGAGGCGGAGCTTGACCGGCGAGTCCGGACAGATGCGGGAAAAATAGACGGCGCTGTGTCCCGAGCCGGTGATGCGCTCGACACTGCTGTCCAGCGATTCGTCAAGGACCACCCCGACGTCGGCGCAGGCTCGAGGACAGAACAGGGAGTGCAGGACTAATGCAAGGACGAATGAAACCGAAACGGCTGCGAGCGGGCGTCGGGTCAAGACTTTTGGGGGTACAAAGCCATTAAGTCGGCGCAAACGTTCTCCGCTCCTCTCCTAGGTTCCGATGCGAGGCAAGGCTGGGCAGTTGCATCCGCGCACCCCAGTAAACGGGTCGCATGGGCCTGCAACTCGTATTGTAATCTCCCAGCGCATTTGATATCGTGACGCTCCGCTACTCGGGGTGAGTGCGCTTCGTGACAAGTTCCTGATCGCTATCTGTTCCCGCCTGATCGCTGCCGCTTGGGGGTGCCATATGAAGAAAGACATCGCAATCAACCTCAATGGGGTCGAGCATCGCGCCCAGGTCGAGCCGCGTCTGCTGCTGGTGCACTTCCTGCGCGAAACTGCCGGGCTCACCGGCACCCACATCGGCTGTGAGACCTCGTTGTGCGGCGCCTGCACCGTGCTGCTCGACGGGCGCGCCGTCAAGTCCTGCACCGTGCTGGCCGTGCAGGCCGATGGGCGCAGCGTCGCTACGATCGAGGGTCTAGCGCAGGGCGGCCAGTTGCATGCCATCCAGGAGGGCTTCTGGGAGCAACACGGCCTGCAGTGCGGATACTGCACCCCGGGCATGATCATGTGCGCGCACGACCTGCTGGAGCGCTCCGCCACGCCCACCGAGCAGGAGATCCGCGAGGCGCTCGACGGCAACCTGTGCCGCTGCACCGGCTACCAGCACATTATCAACTCCGTGCAGGCCGCGGCGCGCAAGCTGGGCAAACGCAAGACCACACGCGCGGTGGCGGCGGACTGAGGGGAGGTGAGCCATGCCACGCAACGGAAAATCCAACGGCAAGACCAATGGCAAAGGCAACGGCCACTGGATGGGGCAGCGCCTCAAACGCAAGGAAGACCCGCGGCTCATCCAGGGCATCAGCCATTACGCTGACGACCTGCGCCTTCCCGGCATGTTGCATTGTGCCTTCGTGCGCTCGCCCCACGCACATGCCGTCATCCGTTCTATCGACACGTCCCCGGCGCGCGCCGTGCCCGGCGTGATCACCGTGATCCTCGCTCAGGATCTCGAAGGCGTAGGCAACGTGCCCTGCGCTGGCGTCCTACCCGATCTGAAGACTCCGGCGCATCCTCCACTGGCACGCGAGCGCGTGCGCTACGTGGGCGAGCCGGTGGCGGCGGTGGTGGCAGAGGATATATATGCCGCCCGCGATGCCGCCGAGTTGGTGCAGGTGGAATACGATCCGCTACCTGCCGTCGTGGACACGGAAAAAGCCACCGCCAAGGATGCCGACCTCATCTATCCGGAATTCAAGACCAACGTCGCCTACGTTCACCCGCTGAAGAACGGCGACATCGCCAGCGCCTTTAAGCGCGCTAACAAAGTCGTGAAGGAGCGGCTGGTAAACCAGCGGCTGGCGCCGGTCTCCTTGGAACCCCGCGGCGTGGCCGCGCAATATCTGCCGGGCGAGCGCACGCTGACGGTGTGGTCCTCCACGCAGATTCCTCACCTGCTGAAGACGCAGATCTCCCTCATGCTCGGCCTGCCCGAAACCTCGGTGCGGGTGGTAACGCCCGAAGTGGGCGGCGGCTTCGGCAGCAAGCTGAACGTTTACGGAGAGGAAGCCGTGGTGCCGTGGCTGGCCATCAAGCTCGGCCGCCCGGTGAAGTGGATCGAGACGCGCCGCGAGAACATGCAGGCCACCATCCACGGACGCGACCAGATCGCGTACCTGGAGTTGGCGCTCAAGCGCGACGGCACCATTCTCGGGCTGCGCGCGCGCATCCTCGCCGACCTCGGCGCTTACTATCAGCTACTCACACCGATCATCCCTACGCTCACCGCGCTGCTCATCACCGGCTGCTACAAGATTCCTGCTGTGGACATCGAGATCACCGGCGTGCTGACCAACAAGATGGCGACGGATGCTTACCGCGGCGCCGGCCGCCCCGAGGCTACCTACGTCATCGAGCGCATGGTGGACCTGGCAGCGCGCGAGCTGAAGATGGATCCGGTCGAAATCCGCCGCAAGAATTTCCCCAAGCCGACCGAGTTCCCCTACAACACTTCCACCGGCGTGATCTACGACTCGGCCAACTATCAGATGAGCCTGAAGCGCGCGCTCGAGCTCGCCGGCTACAGCAAGCTGCGCGCGCGGCAGAAGGCAGGATGGAAGCAGGGCAAGTATTATGGCATCGGGCTTTCGACCTACGTCGAGATCTGCGGCATGGGGCCGTCCTCGGCGATGCCCGCCGGCGGCTGGGAGAGCGCCACCGTCCGCGTCGAGCCCACCGGCAAGATCACCGTGCTCACCGGCGCTTCTCCGCACGGCCAGGGACAGGAGACGACGTTCGCCCAACTCGTTGCCGACCAGCTCGGCCTGAAGCCCGAGGACGTGGCCGTCATCCACGGCGACACCGCTGCCGTTCCCTACGGCATCGGTACTTTCGGCAGCCGCGCCACGGCCGTCGGCGGCACCGCCGTCTACTATGCCACCGAGAAGATCAAGACGAAGATGTCCGCCATCGCTGCCCACCTGATGGGCGTCAAACCCGACGAGCTGGCCTTCGGCGGCGGCAAGATCACTACCAAGGACAAGAAAAAGTCCGTGGGCTTCGGCGAGGCCGTGTCCGCGGCGTACATGGCGCGCACGTTGCCGCCGGGCATGGAACCTGGGCTTGAGGCGACGCATTTCTTCGAACCATCGAACTTTACCTACCCCTTCGGCGCGCACATCTGCTCGGTCGAAGTGGACCCCGAGACCGGTGAAACGAAGATCGAAAAGTACGTTGCGGTGGACGATTGCGGCAACGTCATCAATCCGCTGTTGGTCGATGGGCAAATCCACGGCGGCATCGTGCAGGGCCTGGCGCAGGCGCTCTACGAAGAAGTCATCTACAACGAGGATGGCCAGCTCGTCACCGGCTCGCTGATGGACTACGCCCTGCCCAAGGCGGTGCACCAACCGCAATTCGTGCTCGACCGCACCGTGACGCCTTCGCCGGTGAACCCGATGGGCGTCAAGGGCGTGGGCGAAGCCGGCACCATCGGGTCCTGCCCGGCGGTGGTCAACGCGGTGTGCGACGCGCTCGCGCCGCTCGGTATCAAGCACATCGACATGCCCTTGAAGCCGGAGAAGGTCTGGCGCGCCATCCAGAGCGCTCAGACTCCGAGTCCGGCGGGCAAGAGAGCTCGCGCCCAGAGTCGGGCAAGGAGGACGGCATGATCCCGGCGGCTTTCAGCTACGAGTCTCCCCGCACTTTGAACGAGGCACTGGCGCTGCTTGAGTCCAATCCCGAGGCCAAGCTGCTGGCCGGCGGACACAGCCTGCTTCCGGCCATGAAGCTGCGCCTGGCCACCCCGCCTGCGCTCATCGACCTGGGCCGCATTCCCGACCTGGACTACATCCGCGACACCGGTGGCCACGTGGCGATCGGCGCGCTCACACCGCATGCCGCCGTGGCATCGTCGGAGCTGCTGCATCGGATGTCGCCGCTGCTGGCCGAGGCTGCAGACTCGATCGGCGACGTGCAGGTGCGTAACCGCGGCACCATCGGCGGAAGCCTGGCTCAGGCGCATCCCAACGCCGATTACCCGGC
>DATNJE010000339.1:0-5808 GCA_035604095.1 Terriglobales bacterium | reverse complement strand
CTGAGTTGCGCCAGCGGACGGCGATCATCACCGGATCGTCGGTGGGCGGGCAGTCCACGCAGGATACGCAGTTCTGGGCGGTGTACCGCAACAACTCTCCGCGTGTCCACCCGCTGACCATTCCGCGGATCATGCCCAATGCCGGCGCCAGCCACATCTCGATGGAGTTCGGGATCTCGGGGCCGGCCTACACCGTCTCCACCGCTTGCGCTTCCTCGAATCACGCCATTGGGCAGGCGTTCTGGATGGTGCGCTCGGGCGCGGCGGAACTGGCGGTCGCCGGCGGCAGCGAGACTCCGTTCAGCTTCGGCTTTCTGAAGGCGTGGGAAGCCATGCGCGTGGTGGCTCCCGACACCTGCCGCCCGTTTTCGCGCGACCGCCGCGGCTTGATCCTGGGCGAAGGAGGGGCCATGCTGGTGCTGGAGCCGCTGGAGCGCGCGCAGGCTCGCGGCGCGCCCGTCTACGCCGAGGTCGTCGGCTTCGGCATGTCGTCCGACGCCGGCCACATCACCACGCCTTCCACCGACGGTCCGGCTCGCGCCATGACCGCGGCTTTAGAGGACGCTCAAATCAGCGCGGAAGCCGTGAGCTACATCAGCGCGCACGGCACCGGCACGCCCAGCAACGATCCCACGGAAACGCGCGCCATCCGCCAGGTGTTCGGCGCCCACGCCGGCAAGCTGGCGGTCAGCTCCACCAAATCCATGCACGGACACGCACTCGGTGCGGCCAGCGCGCTGGAAGCAGTCGCCACCGTCCTGGCTCTGCGCCACGGGATCCTCCCTCCCACCGCCAACTTCACCACGCCCGACCCGGAGTGCGATCTCGACGTGGTGCCCAACCAGTCGCGGCCGGCCGAGGTGGAGTATGCGCTGTCGAACGCGTTCGCGTTTGGGGGATTGAATGCGGTGCTGGCGTTCCGGCGGCTAAGATGAGAGTTTCTCGGTGCCCCACATCTGCTAACTACAGCAGACGTGGGGGCTGATCATTCTCCAAACGATTTCAGTCGTCCCTACGGGACGTTTTTTCGGGGCGTCGTCCACCCGACGGCGTCACCGATGGCCGCTCGACCTGTTCGCAGTGAGATTGCTAGCGTTTCGGCTCCGCTCTGTAGACGACTTCGATTGGTTTGCCGTTCCACATTCCTAAATAGAACGCGTGTGTATTCGGTGCAAATGCGGCACCGTGAAAGGTAGACGTCATGGCTACGAAACTGTCACTCCATTGTTGCTCCACATCGAGGGCTACTGCATAAGGTAGATACTCCTCGTACAAACCAATATCTTTATTAGGGGCTTCCGGGCGGTCCATTGGAAGCTCCTCTACCGACCGAAGAAACTGGCGAAACCCGGCGATCTCGGCCAGCAGCTTCCTGCCTTCGGCAGTCGGGGCGTTCATAACATGCACAAATGTGAGGTCAAGAATTACGATCAGAGCAGCGACTGCCAAGACCCGCCACCCGAACGCACCTAGCAGCACAACACAACCTGCCACTAATGCAGCGACACAGGGGAACATAACTGCGAGCAGGATCAGGGCGCCGCGTAAAACCACGCGCCGCGTTTCCGAACGACCGGCACGAAGCAGGTCGCGCATCCGCATTAGCACGAACGGAAAATAAAAGCCACCGGGAGCCATGATCCCGAATGCGACGACGAGGGCAATCCACTGCTGCAAATTTTGCGGGCTGGCGGCAAGGCAGACAGGTACCAATGAGAACAGTGCTCCGGCAGTCACATACTCACGATTGTCACGAAACCATTTGCCGATGGCTTGCTGTCGGAGAGTTGCGGCCATGCTGATGGCAGCGTGCTCGGTTTCTGGATCGAGCATATCGATGGCAGTACCTTTGTGCCCATGATGTAACAGGAGCCTGTTCAATACGATTCGTTCTTCCTCTGGGACGGTCACTGTATGGGTCGTCGTTGGGGTTGGTCGCAGACGTGGACCGTCATCTGAAGCTTCCAGGCTCGCGAGACCTTTGGATACAAGACTTAGTATTGCCGCCCAGAATGTTCGATCGTCGAATGCTTCCTTCCAAACATAACGTAGCATTGCTGGGGACAGGCCTGTCGGCGGCTCGTACCGGGTCACCAGAATGTTGCGCTTTGGGTCGCGACCAACCTTCCACCATGCCACTAGGAAATAGACGCAGATTGCGACCACAGCGACGACTGTGAGCAGGTCGTTCATACCGCAAGCGGTAGCTCGCTTGGAATCATTTGAGCCCTGCGCTCTCCGCCGCCAGCAGCGCGATTGCCGACCAGTCTTTTTCTCCCAGCCCGCGCGAGATCCCGGTCAGGAAGCGGTCGTGAAGCACGCCGGCGACGGGCATGGGCACACTGGCGGCGTCGGCAGCGGCCAGGATGAGCCCCACGTCCTTCGCTGCCAGGCGCAGACTGAAGCCCGCCGGCTCGTACTTCTCCTGCGCGATGATGCTGCCGTAATTCTTCTGGAAGGGCGCAGTGAAGAAGCTGTTGGTGAGAATGTCCAGGCACTGCTGCGGGTCCATACCGTACTTGCGCACCAGGGCGAACGCTTCTCCGATCGACTCCAGGGTTGACATGATCAGGAAATTCCCGCTCAGCTTGAACACATTGGCCGCGGGCGCATCTTCGCCCAGGATGAACGTCCTCTGTCCCATGGCACTGAACAGGGGTTCGCATTTTGTGACTGCCGGTTTCGGCCCTGCAGCCACGATGAACAGCTTGGCGACCTCGGCGGCCTCCGGGCGCCCGAACACCGGCGCGGAGACGTAAGCCGTCCCATGGCGGCCATGCGCTTCCACCAGGTTGCGCGAGAGTTCCACGCTGATGGTGCTCATGGAGACGTGGATCTGCTCCGGGCGAAGCTTCGCGAGCAGATCGCCGCGACCGAGCAGCACCTCTTCGAGGGCGTGATCGTCGGCCAGCATGGTGATGACGGCCTCGCCCGCTGCCGTCTCCGCTGGCGAGGAGGCGACCTTGGCTCCTTCGCGCGCCAGATCCTCGGCACGCGCGCGGGTGCGGTTGTACACCGTGACCTCGTGCCCCGCTTTGAGCAAATTGCGCGCCATGGCGTGCCCCATGACTCCCAGTCCGACGAACCCGACTTTCATCTTGGTTCTCTCCTGTTCCTCGATCACTTGAGTTTCTTCATGCGTGGGTTAGGCCGGTATTCGCGCCCGACTTTGGCGCAGGGGATGAAACGGTCGCTCTCGTAGTAGCCGACCACGTCGGAAGTGAAGGGGGCGCTGCCCTGCAAGGCACTCTCGCCCACGCCGTACGCGTCGACTCGGGCTGCGGCGCGCTCGAACTCGCGGATCTTCTCGGGATGGAATCCGCCACTGACGGCGATCTTCACCTCCTTGCCGCCGGCTTCGTCCAGCCGCCGGCGCACGATCTCAACCAGCACCGGATTGACGCCCGTGAGCTTGTGACCCGCCTGCTCGACCGCTTTATCCACCAGTGCGGCCGCGGTGTCCAGGCGCACGCCCGCGAGCGCCAGCCCGCGCTCCTTGAGCGCCTTATAGACTTCGACGGCGGTCCGCGCGGAGTCGTTCTCGAAATCCACCAACGACCAGATCGGCCGGTCGGGAGTGGCTCCGGCGAGCGCCAGAGTGGCGGCGACTGTGTCTCCCCTGAAGGCGGCGATGAGCGCGTGCGGCATGGTGCCTACCGCGGCTGCACCGAAGGCGGCGGCGCCGGCGGGTGTCGAAGCCCCCATCGCGCCCCCGACTTTCGCCGCATAGCCGTCGTATTCCTGCACCTCGGGCGCGTCGAAGCGCGCAGGGAAGAAGAGCACGGGCTTGCCGCTCGCGGCCTCGGCCACCGCGCGCACGTTGGTCGCTATCCGGGTCATGCGCGATAGCAGCCCGAGGTAAACCGTCTCCAGTTCGGCCAGTTCCTGGATCGGTCCATGGAGATGCAGCACGCTTTCGAGCGGCGCGATGCGATCGCCGTCCGCCAGTCCCTGGACTTCGACCTCAGGGCCGGTCTGCCCCAGCAGTTCCAGGGCGTACTTGATCCCGCAGAGCACGGCGTTTCCGCGCTGGAAGACCTGGTATACCACCCTGCGATTGTTGCCCGCGTGCGCACAGGTGATTCGGGCGCGCGTGAAATATGAGTCGGTGTAGCGAGGTATTTCGTTCAGCCTCATGCGGCTGAATATGTTACCGCTTTCCGAGTGCCGTGATTGTTGCTGCGCCGCAGCGTGATCGTCGTCACAGCCTCCCGGTATTTAGTCGAGCCACATGGCCGGGATAGGCGTAGGATAACTACCTAGGCTCCCAGCCATGTGGTCGAGAAGGCAGTCCGCATCGGTTCGCGGGACTGTCTTCTGCCCTAACCCACAACGCTGCAGGACTTTCAGCTCGCAAACAGATCCAGTGGAGAGAGGCGGCCGGCACCGTGCCCGGGCCGACGACGGCCTCGCTCCTTGACAAGTTGGCCGCGTTGCAGGAGCATCTCTGCCTCCATCCTTGCCCGACAATCTGGGGGTGTTCGACTCGACATCTGGGCCGGCCGCGAATTCAGGCCCGGGCAATAACCCGTCCCCCGACGGCGTCTCGCGCTGTCAGGATTCGGTGAAGGGAGGAAGATCAAGGTCATGAAACCTTTTGTGATCAATCGCCACGGCCGGATCGTCTTCCCGGGCAACTTCTATCCGGAGCTGGACTTCTCCGTGTTCGACACGCTCGAGCAGTTCACGGCTGCGATCACGCGCGACTTCGGAGACAAGGCGCCCAGCGAGGCCGACCTGGTGACCCGCATACGAGCCGGCCACTACCAGAACCGCTATGAGGTCTGCCGTGATCTGGCGTTGGACCTCTTCTGGGTGAATCGCTATGCCTTGACCATGTACGACAAGCGTCCCACGCGCTGGGGTGATCTGCCGCGGCACCGCGAGGACATCTTCCTGCCGGTGTTCAAACCCTGGGACAAAGCCGCGGTCACCAAAGCGATCGAGCAGGCCTATCAGGCTCTGCCGCCGCTGTGGGACGCGGAGGTGGAGGACGAGAGCTTCCGCATCCTGCTGAACGTCTTCCGCAATAAGCTGAGCGCGGGGGGATTTGTTCACGCCATCAAGCCCACCATCCCCGAAATTCTGGCCCTGCCGGAGAGCCTCACCTACCATTTGCGGAGCTACGACCCCGATTACCCCGGCTATGACTACGACGATGTGATCGATTACGCGCATGCGGTCCCCGAGCTGGAAGCGCTGATGCGGCAGGCGATGATCCTCCATAACCGGTACCGCTGGGATCCGGCCACCAGCCATTGCATCGAAGTGGGGAAACTCAAGCGCGACGATTACGTGGTCGCCTTCTACCCGCGCAACCAGGAAGTGCTGGAGTTCATCCACCGGGTGAAAAACTTGAAGAGTGGGCACCCGGATCCGGCGCGTCTCAAGCCGAGCCGGCCTCCGACCCTGGCGCTGAGTCAGCCGATACGGCCCTACCCTCCGATTGATGTACGCCAGCGGTTCAAGATCATGCCCCGCCTGGAAGCCATCGCCATCTATGAAGGCGAGATCCCGTGCACCAACGCCGACCTGATCCGCAATCACGCCTACTGCTGGTCGCGCATGACGGAATCCGAGATCTTGGAGAAGACGGGCATCGAGCGGCGTTGCTACACCGAGCTGAGGCTGGAGGAAATGGCGTTGCTGGCGGCCCGGGCGGCGCTAGCCAAGGCCAAGCGCCAGCCGGCGGAGATCGGTGCGGTCCTGTTTTGCAGTTGCACCAGCACCATGATCATTCCCTCGGTCGCCTGCTGGCTTTCCGGGGAGTTAGGCTTGATGCAGACCCACGCTTCCTGCGACATCGTG
>DATNJE010000338.1:0-3785 GCA_035604095.1 Terriglobales bacterium | reverse complement strand
GCGCTGATAAGCGGCAGCGTAGATGACGTCAAGGTTTTCGGGATCGAGCACCACGTCGGTGACGCCGGTGTTCTCGCTGATCTCCAGAACCTTGTTCCACGTCTTGCCCGCGTCGGTGGTCTTGTAGAGTCCGCGATCGCCGCCCGGCGCCCACAGCGGGCCTTGCGCCGCCACGTACACCGTGCTGGTGTCTTTGGGATGGACGACGATGCGCCCGATGTGCTCCGACTTCTTGAGGCCGACGTTCTTCCAGCTCTTGCCGCCGTCCTCGGAGCGATAGACGCCGTCGCCGTAAGCCACGCTGCGCTGGCTGTTCGATTCGCCCGTGCCTACCCACACGATGGACGGGTCCCTGGGATCGAGCGCCACCGCGCCGATCGAGTACGAGGCTTCCTTGTCGAAGACCGGGGTCCAGGTGGTGCCGTCGTTGTCCGTCTTCCACACTCCGCCCGAGGCCACGCCCGCGTAAAAGTGCGAGGGATTCCGCGGGTCCACGGCCAGCGCGTTGACGCGGCCGGAGGTCACGGCCGGGCCGATGAGCCGTAGCTTCAAGCCGCTGAAGGTCTCGGCCGACATGGGCGCGGGCTTCTCGTCCTTCTTCTCTTCCGCCGGCTTGGCCGCGGACTTCTTGGACTGCGCAGCGGTGAAGGAAGTGAGTGCGATCAGGCAGAGGAAAAAGGCGCAAGTCGTTTTCAAGGTTTTCTCCAGCATGAACCGTTTCAAGAAACGGTCATTTATACAGGAAAACTCTCAATTTCGCGCAACATGCAGGAGCATGGCTTAAGAAACTCAACAAACACGCTCAGGTGGGAACACGTGTCAGGGCACGACTTCACCTGGATAATTCATGAGGACTCGCGGGTGTGAGCCACAAGAACTGCCTCGTGAGACGCCACGTGTCAGGCCACGGCTTCAGCCGTGCCGTACGGCGCAGTAATGAGCGGGCTTTAGCCACTGAGGCAAAGGCGATGGCCGGCCTTGATTTTCGCGAATCGATTTTGTCTGCACACTCTGTCAGCCGGCGAATGCGCAGGGGCTAAAGCCCGGAATCGATCGGCCTCGGATCGGCACGACTGAAGTCGTGCCCTGACACGTGATCTCGCCCCAAGGGGATTTTTCCGCGCCCTGCAACGCCGTGTTCTTCCCGAAACATATTTCAGCCACCGTCCCGCCAATCCCATCTACATTCTAGACATGGCGAAACGAACCCACGCTCACGGACACGACACCAAGCACTTCCGCGTCACCCATCGCAACTTCTGCTTCGCCTGCGGCAAGGACAACCCGCACGGCATGCACCTGAAGTTTTTTTTGGACGACGACGGCCGGCACTTCGTCTGCCGCTTCCGCTTGTCCGACCGCTTCTGGGGACCGCCCAAGCACGCCCACGGCGGCATCATCGCCACTATCCTCGACGAGGCCATGGGCAAGGTGAACAAGCTCCGCCACGTCATCGCCGTGACCTCGAAGATGACGGTCGAATACCTGAAGCCGGTGCCGCTGGGCAAGCCGCTGGTCGCGGTGGGCTGGGAGAAGAGCGTGCGCGGGCGCCGGCACATCAACCTGGCCGAAGTCCGCAATCAGGCGGGCGAAGTGCTGGCGCGCAGCCAGGGAACGTTCATCGCCATCGATCCCCATCGCATGTTCGGCAAATACCTCACCAAGGCGCAGCAGGCCGCCTTGCGGAAGCAGTCCGGGGTCGCACCCAACGGCCGACGGCGCGCGCGCAGCACGGACGAAATCTGAAGAAGCAACCACGGAGACACGGAGGCACGGAGGAACTGATTTCATAAACCTCCGTGTCTCCGTGCCTCCGTGGTGGGTGTTACGAAAGCGGTGCAAGCTGTAGAATAGAGTTGATCCCCCGAAGAGGAAGCGTATGTCGGAGACCAACGGTAGCGGCGGGCTGCGTCTGAAGACCGGCTTGGCCGAGATGCTCAAGGGCGGCGTGATCATGGACGTCACCAACGCCGCGCAGGCGGCGGTGGCGGAGAAGGCGGGCGCCACCTCGGTGATGGCGCTGGAACGGGTGCCGGCGCAGATCCGCGCCGAAGGCGGGGTGGCGCGCATGGCGTCGCCGCGCACGATCCGCGAGATCATGGCCACCGTTTCCATCCCGGTCATGGCCAAGGTCCGCATTGGCCACTTTGCCGAGGCGCAAGTTCTCGAAGCGCTGGGCGTCGACTACATCGACGAATCCGAAGTGCTCACCCCCGCCGACGAAGAGCACCACGTGGACAAACACGCCTTCAAGGTGCCGTTCGTGTGCGGCGCGCGCAACCTGGGCGAGGCGCTGCGGCGGATCGCCGAGGGCGCAGCCATGATCCGCACCAAGGGCGAAGCCGGCACTGGCGACGTGGTGCACGCGGTCAAGCACATCCGCCAGATTGTCCACGAGATGAAGCTGCTCACCATCCTGCGCGAAGACGAGCTGATGGCGAAGGCCAAGGAATGGGGAGCGCCCTTCGAACTGGTGCGCCTGGTGGCGCGCGAAGGCAAGCTGCCGGTACCGAATTTCTCCGCCGGCGGCATCGCCACGCCCGCCGACGCTGCGCTGGTGATGCAACTGGGCGCCGAGGCGGTGTTTGTCGGCTCGGGAATTTTCATGAAGGAAAAAGCCACGCCGCTCGACCTCTCGAACCCGCAGGAACGCGACGAGGCCGAGCGCCGCGCCCGCGCCATCGTCAAGGCGACCACGCACTTCGACGATCCCAAGATCCTGCTCGAAGCCAGCGAAGAGCTGACCGGGACGATGAAGGGGCTGGCCATCAGCACCTTGGCCGAATCAGAACTGCTGCAGAAACGCGGGTGGTGAAATAGCACTTAGCATTTGGCAATTAGCATTTGGCCGCAGCAAGGTGATCCGGATGGATGCTGCGGGGCTAAGTGCTAACGGCTAAGTGCTAACTGCTTTTTGGAGCTGGAATGAAGGTCGGGGTACTGGCCATCCAAGGCGACTTCGACGCGCACCGCCGCCGGCTCGAGCAGCTCGGCGCTGAGGTCGTGCTGGTCAAAAAACCGGAGCAGCTTGACGCGGTGGATGCGCTGGTCATTCCCGGGGGCGAGTCCACGACGTTCCTGAAATTTCTCGAGAAGGGCGGATTTCTCGACAAGCTGCGCGAGTTTGTGCGCGCCAAGCCCGCGTTCGGCACCTGCGCCGGCGCGATCCTGCTGGCGAGCGAAGTCGAAGATCCGCCGCAGCCGAGCCTGGGCGCGCTCGATATCTCCGTCCGCCGCAACGCCTACGGTCGCCAACTGGAGAGCTTCATCGGCGAAGGCGAAACGCAGTTGCCCGGCGGGCCGCTGGAGATGGTGTTTATCCGTGCGCCAAAGATCGAGCGCGTCGGCCCGAACGTCGAGATTCTGGCGCGCGAGAAGAACGATCCCGTGCTGGTGCGCCAGGGCAAGATCATGGCGGCAACCTTCCATCCTGAGCTGTCGGACGACACGCGCGTGCACGCCGAGTTTCTGAAGCTGGTCCGCAACGGACGCGCCGAATAGATTCCCTCAAATGAAGAAACGACTGCTGCTGCGCACCATCAATGCCTGGCCGCCGTTCCTCGGAGCCGGCATACGCGTCACGCGCATGGGCTCGAAAGCGATTGATGTCGAGATGAAGCTGCGATTCTGGAACAGGAATTATGTGGGCACGCACTTTGGCGGGTCGCTGTACGCGATGACCGACCCGTTCTTCATGCTGATGCTGCTCGACAACCTGGGGCCGGAGTACCTCGTGTGGGACAAGGCCGCGACCATCCGCTTCAAGAAGCCGGGACGAGGAAAGG
>DATNJE010000337.1:0-2836 GCA_035604095.1 Terriglobales bacterium | reverse complement strand
AAAAAGAATCCTGACTGCGCTCCGAGCATCCTACTGTAGTACTCCGGCAAGGCTTTGGGAACACAGGAATTGACTCATGGCTACCAGTCCTCAATCCAGAACGGACTCCCCAAAATTCGTGTCACGGACCCGCCTACTGGACGAGCTCACCCGCATCCACCAGGCCGCACAGAAAATCACCTCCACGCTCGACCTCGACCTGCTGATCGACCAGGTGGTCGGGGAAGTGGCCAGCGCCTTCGGCTGTGTCGAGACTGAGATCTTCCTGCGCGACTTTGAAGCCAACGACATGGTGCTGGCCGGCGTCCGGGGTTGCACCACGCACGGCAAGGGCGCGCGGGTGAAGATCGGCAAGCAGGGCATGGTGGGCTGGGTGGCCGCCACCGGGGATACACGCTACGCTCCCGACGTCCGCAAGGACCCGTTTTACATCGCGTGCGAACCGGGCACGCTCAGCGAACTTGACATCCCCCTCAAGGTGCGCGGGCAGGTGATCGGCGTTTTCAGCACTACCTGGCCGGAGCTGGACGCCTTCCCGCTCGAGCAAAGGCAGCTTCTGGAGGTGCTGGCAGGGCACATCGCCATCGCCATCGAGAACGCGCGGCTCTTCCAGCAGGGTCGGCTGGAGCGCCAGCGCTTTTTGGACGATGCCGAGGAAGCCCGCCAGATCCAGCAAGCGCTGTTTCCGCAATCGTCCCCGTTCATCCCCGGGTTCGCTATTCAGGGGTTGTGCGCGCCGGCGGGCGCCGTCAGCGGCGACTGGTACGACTTCATCCAGCTCGCAGGCGGGCGCTGGGGACTGGTGCTGGCCGATGTGTCCGGCAAGGGCATGGCGGCGGCGCTGCTAATGTCGGCGACACGCCGGCTGGTGCGGTCGCTGGCGGAAACCATCCCGCAGCAACGGCGTCCGTTGCGGCTTGCGGACCGCAGATCCGGCAAACAGGATCGGTCCGACCGTCAGTTATCGTTAGGTCTTCATGGCGAAGATGCAGGATTCACGCAACTACCGCTAACGGATCTTCAAAATGAACGCGAACTTGGGATCGGAGCCGCCAGCCCGGGCGAACTGCTGGCGCGCGTGAACTGGAGCATCATGGACGAGCTGCTCGCGGGCAAGTACGTCACCATGATCTACGGAGTGCTCGATCCGGCGCAGCGCACCTTCACCTTCGCCAACGCCGGACACCCCTGGCCGCTGCTGGTGGACAAGGCCGGGGCACGCTCGCTTCCGACTAGCGAAGGAATCCCGCTGGGGCTGAGTCCGGGCAGGTACAGTGAGGAAACGGTGACGCTCGCTCCCGGAGCGCGCCTGCTGTTCTACAGCGACGGCATCACGGAAGCCAGCGATGGGAGCGAGGAGTACGGCACCGACCGCCTGGTTTCGCATCTTTCCCGGTCCGACACCTGCGCCGAAACCCTGCTTGATGACGTGCGCGCCTTCTGCCACGGGTCCTTCGCCGACGATGCGACGGTCATCCTCGTCCGCGCGTAGCGGGTGCCCGCCGCCCTCTACCGCCGTCTGGCCCGGTGCTCTTTCAGGATGCAGCGATCCATTACCACGAAGATGCCGGCCCGTCGGGCCTTTTCGGCGGCCTGCTCGTGAATGACGTCTTCCTGCATCCACACGGCTGGAACTGCGAGAGCGACCGCCTGGTCCACCACCTCCGGCACGAACTCCGAGCGGCGGAAGATGTCCACCAGGTCGATCTTCTCCGGCACGTCCTTCAGCGACGCGTATGCCTTCTCGCCCAGCGCGCTCTGGATGTTGGGATTGACGGGAATGATGCGGTAGCCCTGCTGCTGCATGTAGAGAGCCACGCCGTGGCTGGGCCGTAATGGCCTATTGGAAAGCCCTACCACCGCGATGGTTCTCGCGGCCTTCAGCAAATCGCCGATGGGATCAGAAGCGCTCGCAGGCAAAGTGGCACTCCGGTTCAACCCGTGATTCTATGGGATGCGTCACTGGCGCGGCCAGCGCTCCTACCGTATTCCGGCGGCGATTTTCTTCTGGTTGTAGAGCTTGGTGGCCAGCTTGCGGATGGTGTCGGCGATGTTCTTGTTCGTCACCAGCACCTTCAGGTCATTGAGCAGCAGGTGGGGGAGCAGCGTCAGCGAGACGTCCATGGGGGTGCGCGGATTGTTTACCAGCGCCTTCACCACGGAGTACGACTTCATGAACTTGCGCTTCAGGGTGATGGTGCGCAGCACGGTCTCCTGCACATTGCGCATGGAGGCTAAGACCTCGACCTCATTCTCCGCCAGCTTGGGAGATTCCAGCACGGCCAGCGCCACCACCTTGCAGCCGTCACGGACCAGGATGAAGCGCTCTTCGCGGCTTCCCTTCATGGCCAATTGAACGCGCGCGGCGACCCCGAGCGAGGCAATTCGCTGCAGGGTGGAGAGGCGCTTGTGTTGGACGGGGTCGGCCGCGGCCTGAGCCGCATGGGCCTCGAGCGCCGGCAGGACTTCAAGCGTACAGACGGCGTCTTCCACCGGCGCAGCAGCAGCTTCCTGGTGATCGAAGCCCAGGCCGAGAATGTCGCCGGCGGTCGCGACCAGGGCAAACGGTTTTCCCTCCTCGGCCGCGATCTCAGCCGCGTGCGCCGCTTCGTAGGCGGCGGATTCGTCAGGATGGAGGGGCTCCCCCTGCTGGCCGAGGTGCGCCAGCATTTCACGCACGCGCTGGGCCTCAGGGTCCTCCAGGCGCTGGTTGCCGGCGAGGGCGTGCAGCAGGTTGGCCGTGGTCTGCACCCGGGTGCTGGCGAGCACGATGGGAATGATCTCGCGCGAGGCGTTGTGCGCAATCTCCGCCACCCGCGATTCGGATACCGCAGCA
>DATNJE010000336.1:0-4211 GCA_035604095.1 Terriglobales bacterium | reverse complement strand
ACACGCCGGTATCTTCTCCAACGCTGCCGACCTGGCCACGTTCGCGCACTGCATGCTGCAAGGCGGACGGCCGATTCTGCGTCCGGACACGGTTGAGCTATTCACCCGGCGGCATGGCGCAAGCTCGCGCGCCTTGGGATGGGACACTCCCAGCACTCCCTCGCAGTCGGGAAAATATTTTTCGTCGCGCTCGTTCGGACATCTGGGATACACGGGGACGTCGCTGTGGATCGATCCCGAACGCCGGCTCGCCATCGTACTCTTAGCTAACCGCACCTGGCCGGATGCAAAGTCGCAGCTCATCAAGCAGGTGCGGCCACAGTTTCACGACGCCGTGGTTGAATCCCTCAAGGAGCAAGGCGCGTGAGCAAAGCCGCCAAGCCGGGATTGCGAAAACTCGGGACGGAGCAGGCCAACCTCGCAACCGCCGGGCTCGACACGCGGAGCGCCTGCGAGATCGCCGAAATCATCAACGCGGAAGACGCGCGCGTGGCCTCCGCCGTGGCTGGGGCGTTGCCCGAAATCGCGCGTGCCATTGACGCCATCGCCCAGGCGCTCTCCTCCGGCGGACGGCTGATTTACGTGGGCGCCGGGACCAGCGGCCGCATCGCCGCGCTCGACGCCGCCGAATGTCCCCCCACTTTCAATACCGATCCCGAAATGGTCCAGTTCATCATGTCGGGCGGCGAGCGGGCGCTCGGTCGCGCCGCCGAAGCCAGTGAAGACTGGCCAGCGCTGGGCCGGCGCGATATTGCCAAGAGGAAACCCGGCAAGCACGACGTGGTGGTGGGAGTCTCGGCCAGCGGGCGCACGCCGTACACGGTAGCCGCGCTCAGGTACGCGCGGAGCCACGGCGCAACCACGGTGGCGGTCACCAACAACCATGGGTCTTGGCTGGAGCGAGTAGCGGACATGGCGATCGTCGCCGATGTCGGTCCCGAGGTGGTTGCCGGTTCCACGCGGATGAAAGCAGGGACGGCCCAGAAGCTGATCCTCAACATGCTCTCCACCGGCGCCATGGCGCGGCTGGGCTACGTTTACGGCAACCTGATGGTGAACGTGCACGTGAAGAACGAAAAGCTATGGGAGCGGGGAGTGACCATCCTGGAGGAGGCCGCCGGCATCAAGCGCGCCGCCGCCGATCGGGCGCTGAAGGCCGCCGGACGCAGCGTGCCGGTGGCGTTGGTCATGCTCAAGGCGGGCGTCAGCAAGGCGGAAGCGCGACGCCGGCTGAAGGCTGAGCGAGGCAATGTGCGCCAGGCGATCGGAAACTGAAGCCCGCGGCCGTGTCCGCAGGATTACGCTCTGGCACACCGCAATCCTCGATAGAATGGACAGCGGCTTTCACGAATCTCAGTAAGGCTGTTCTTTCATGGACAAATTTGTAATTCGCGGCGGCAATCCACTGGTAGGGACGGTGCGCATCAGCGGCGCCAAGAATGCCGCGCTTCCCGCGATGGCAGCGGCGCTGCTCACCGACGAACCCTTGGTGCTGGAGAACATTCCCGACGTGCGCGACATCCAGACCATGCGCAAGCTGTTGGTAGAGATGGGAGCCGAGGTCGAACTGGGTTATGGCCGCGCCCACCACCGCACCACCATTCACTGCCGCGAGCCTATCAGTCCGGAAGCCCCGTACGAACTGGTGAAGACGATGCGCGCGTCCACGCTGGTGCTGGGTCCGTTGGTGGCGCGCACCGGTTGCGCGCGGGTCTCCCTGCCCGGCGGGTGCGCCATCGGCGCGCGTCCCATCGACTTGCACATCAAGGGCCTCGAGCACCTGGGTGCGACCATTACGCAAGACCACGGCTATGTGGAAGCCCGCGCCCAGCGGCTGCGCGGCGGCCACATCGTGTGGGACCGCATCACCGTCACCGGCACCGAGGAACTGATGATGGCAGCGACGCTGGCGGAGGGCGAAACTGTCATGGAAAACTGCGCGCGCGAGCCGGAGGTGGGCGATCTGGCGGCGCTGCTGACCGCGATGGGAGCGCGTATCGAGGGCGCTGGCACAGCTACTATCCGCATCCAAGGCGTGGCGCGGTTGGGGGGAGCGCGTCATCGCATCATCCCCGACCGCATCTCGGCGGGCACGTTCGTGGTCGCCGGCGCGATGACCGGCGGCGACCTCAACGTCTCGAACTGCGAGCCCAAGCATATCGGAGCACTCCTGCAGAAGCTCACGGAAGCCGGCGCAACCCTTCAGGTCGGAAACGACAGCGTCCGCGTGCTCGGCGATGGCCGGCTGGTGGCCGCCGACGTCAATACCGAGGAATATCCCGGCTTCCCCACCGACATGCAGGCGCAGTACATGGCTCTGGCTACCCAGGCACATGGCACTTCGGTGGTCACCGAGAACATCTTCGAGAACCGCTTCATGCACGCGCAGGAGATGGTGCGCATGGGCGCCAACATCAAGATCGAAGGACGACGGGCAGTGGTGCGCGGTAAGACGCCGCTGAGCGCGGCCGCGGTGCTGGCTTCGGACCTGCGGGCATCGGCCTCACTGGTGCTGGCGGCGCTAGTCGCCGACGGCGAGACCATCATTGATCGCGTCTACCACATCGACCGCGGCTATGAACGTATCGAGGAGAAACTGCGCGGCGTGGGCGCGCAGATGAAGCGCATCGGAGAGCTGCTTCCCAGGCGCACGGCGCTGGCGCCCGCGCAATAAAGGTTTCTTCACACGTAAACGTAAAAAAAGCCACGCAGGTCGCGTGGCTTTGATTCCAGAGTCAGGACTTAACTACCGCCGCGGTCCGCGGCCTCCGCCACCACCGCCCCCGCCGCTACGCCGCCTGCGTCCACCACCGCCTCCGCCGCCATGACGTCCGCCATCGTGAGGCCTCCCACCACTGGGCGGCCGGGGCCCGCCGCCGGGGCCGTCGCGGTTGTAGTTGGGCTCGTCTGAATCGGCGGTACCGCCTTCGATGGTCATGGTCGGAGTGCCCACGGGTGCGGGCTCCTCGCCGCCGCCCATCTTCGCGCGCTGTTCCTTCAGGATGGCCTTGCGCGACAGACGTATGCGGTTGCCTTCGACGGCCAGCACCTTCACCAGTATCTGGTCGCCTTCCTTCAGTTCGTCGCGCACGTCGTTGATGCGATGCTCGGCGACCTCGCTGATGTGCAACAGGCCGTCGGTGCCGGGGAAGATCTCGACGAAAGCGCCGAAATCCGCGAGCCGCACCACTTTGCCGAGGTAGGTCTTGCCCACTTCGGCGGTGGCGGTGATGTCGCCGATCATCTGCAGCGCCTTGTTCGCGGATGCTTCGTCGTTCGACGCGACATTCACTCGCCCCGAGTCTTCCACGTCGATCTTGACGCCAGTCTGCTCGATGATGCCGCGGATCACCTTGCCGCCCGGACCGATCAGGTCGCGAATCTTGTCCACCGGGATGTTCAGGGTGTAGATGCGAGGCGCGAACGGGGAAATCTGCGTGCGCGGCTCCGGTAGCACTTCCGCCATCTTGTCCAGGATAAACAGGCGGCCGCGTCGCGCCTGCTCCAGGGCCTCGCGCATGATCTGCGCCGTCACCTTGGGAATCTTGATGTCCATCTGCAGGGCGGTGATGCCCTCGCGCGTGCCGGCGACCTTGAAATCCATGTCGCCGTAGTGATCCTCGGCGCCGGCGATGTCGGTGAGGATCGAGTACTTGTCGTCCTCCAGCACCAGCCCCATGGCAATGCCCGCCACCGGAGACAGCAGGGGAACGCCGGCATCCATCAGCGCGAGGGTCGCGCCGCACACGGTCGCCATCGAAGACGAACCATTGGACTCGAGGATATCCGCCACCACACGCATGGTGTAGGGCCAGGCAGTTTCCTCGGGAAGCACCGTTGTGATGGCGCGCTCGGCCAGCGCGCCGTGCCCGATCTCGCGCCGTCCGGCGCCGCGCAGGAAGGCCACCTCGCCCACCGAGAACGGCGGGAAGTTGTAGTGCAGCATGAAGCGCTTGGACTTCTCGCCTTCGTAGACTTCGAGCCGCTGCACATCTTCGGAAGTGCCCAGCGTGGTGGTGACCAGCGCCTGGGTTTCGCCACGGGTGAAGATGGCGGAACCGTGCGTGCGTGGCAGTGCTCCCACCTCGATGGTGATGGGGCGGATCTCGTCGAAGGCGCGCGCATCCGGACGCTTGCGCTCGTTCAGCACCTGGTCGCGGAAGATGCGTTCGCGCATGGCCTCGTAATAACGCTTGAGCTTGGCGCGGCCT